>JBKQKT010000001.1:0-10822 GCA_052147365.1 Candidatus Korobacteraceae bacterium
CTCAGCGCAACGCCGCCCTCGCTGACCTTACCGCCAAATGGCCGCGGGTACGGGGCGGTCTATACTCGAACCAACGGCTTCAATAACTCCATCGGTCTCTCGGTTTCCGGTGTTCCATTCGGCGTGACGATCAGCTTCAACCCGCCGACGATTCCCGCTCCTGGCGTTGGCAATTCCACCGTGAACATCTCCGTGTTTTTCCAGGCTCGGGCAGGTGTCTATCCCATTACATTCACGGCCACTGGTGGCGGGATCAAGCAGACGGCCACGATGACTCTTACGGTCACCAATGGCCAGCCCAACTACATGCTTTCTGTGGCACCTGCTTCGCTAAGCATTGCGCAAGGTCAGCAGACATCTTCCTCGATCAACAGCACTCTCAGCGGCAACTTCAACAGTGCCATCAGCCTTTCGGCCTCAGGCATGCCTACGGGTGTAACCGCAAGCTTCGCGCCGGGTACGCTGGGAGCGCCTGGGAACGGCAACTCAGTGATGACGATTTCCGTGAGCAAAAGTGCACAGGCAGGAACGTACCCCGTGACGGTGACGGCCAATGGCGGGGGAATCCAGCAGACGGCTGCAATTGCTCTCACGGTGACACCGGCCGGTGCTGCAAGCCTCCCCAGCGCTTCCTTCGCAGAACCCTATTCGTATGTGTTGCAGGCTTCATTCGGCACGCCGCCGTATAGCTATCAACTGGTTTTGGGTGGTCTTCCACCAGGCTTGACGCTGGACCAGCATGGCAACATCACGGGCACGGCGACAGCCGCGGGAGCGTTCCCGTTCAGTGTGCAGGTGACCGACTCTTCGCAGCCGCCAAAGCAGCAGACTTTCAATTACACGCTGAATGCAATTGTTGCCTCGGACCAATACGGCGGGCTCACGGCGGCACCGATTCCCGGATGCACGCAAACCGGCTATTTCCAGCTCGCGAAAGTTAACGGAAGGTGGGTTTTCTCTGACCCCGACTGCAACACCTTTTATCAGCGGTCAGTCTATGATGCCGACCGGTTGTTCATCCTGCAGCAGATCATGCAGCAGCGCTATAACAACGACACCCACCTGTGGGCCGACCATTCATTGCAGAGGATGACCGGTTGGGGCTTCAATACGACTGATATCTATTCCTCTCTCTACATGTTGCCCGTAAGTGCAGGTGGGGAACCCCCTGCGTCCATTCAGATTCCTTTTACCCTCTATTACCCCGCGCTCAAAGATGTCCTTTTCTATCCCCAGAGCATCGGTCTCCCCGAGGCTGTGAAGGACATCTGTCGTGGATTTGACAATAACGGCTACAACTATTACTGCACCAATCTCGTTGATGTCTTTGACCCCAAGTGGACAACCGGCAATCAAGGAGAGCTCGCCAATCAGATAGCTCTGTACACCGGCGGCTTCAACACCGACCCTTGGATCACCTCACTCTCACTGGGTGACTCCGATTTTGTTTTCGCCCTGAAAGGTAATGGAGCCAATCCCTACGGTGTCGGCTCCTATCCTCACGCCGGCATGATGGTCTCCACCGTCAACTTCGATTACTCGGGCCAGGGCTACCAGGACACGCAGCTTCATTCCAAGTACCAGTGGGCCAGTTTCCTGCAAGCCAAGTACGGCACCATTGACGCTCTGAACGCCTCCTGGAATACCGGCGGTTTCTATACCTCCTTCGGTGATGCGGGCGGCTTTGGGAGCGGAACCGGCATCCTCGACGAAGATGGGCGGCATACCGCATGGTTCGGAAGCGATATTGCCAATCGCTACTTCACCCTCGTGGGAGTAAACCCCAACCTTGTGGCTGACATGGATGCCTTCCTGTACCAATTTGCCTACCAGGTCTATGGCGTTCAGGCCAGCACCATAAAAACCTATGACCAGAACCATCTGCTGGAGTGCGGAAACTTCGGGGGCATCGGCGAAGGTGGAATGAGACCACCTGTCATGCAGGCACTGAAGGACGCGGGCTGCAACGTTATCGTTGGAAACTGGAACTCGACCTATCCTGCGGTGGCACTGTCTGGCAACCAGGCAGAATACGATGCCGTCGGGCTGCCGGTGGTTCTATGGTATGGCATCAGTTCACAGGCAGATTCGGGCGAGAGCCAATATCCGACCCGCGGTGCGTCATTTGCCGACTATCCAAGCCAGCTTGCTCGGGGTCAGCAATACGGCAACGACCAGCAGACCATTTTTTCCGCCCAGGGCACCAACGGCGATTACTACATCATGGGAACAGCCTTTTGGGGCCTCACCGATAACAGCAGCGAGGGCACCAATTGGGGGTTGATCACTGTCATGGACAATGCCTACGACGGTAAGTGCGCGGTGGTTGCCCAAGGCACTGACCAATATGGCGCCCCGTGCGGCGGAGAGTCCACCAACTACGGTGACTTCCTGGACAGCGTAACGCAGTCGAATTCGAACACAGTGCAGCAACTCATTCAGTCGTTACAGCACTAAGACGTTTAGGCTCTGTTGCCGAATGCCGCGCTGTAACGCGCAGCCGCTGAAGGGCTTTTCGCTCGTCTGAGTGACTTGTTCCCGTCCGACACCCTCATTTGATCAATGAGGTCGGATGGGATTGGTAACCAAACAGTGGTTACTTTAGTTTTAAGAAAGTCATTCCGAATGGCACTAAAGCCTGGTCTGAGAACTAGAATTTCAGCTGCGTAGTAGATGCGCGACGCCTTTAGTTTGGGGGTAGGGCAGTCGGCAGTGCAGTAATGCGGAACTTGGAGCGATCTAGCTGGGGGCCACCGTTCGTTATGCACTTGGATATTGGTACCTGGTCGAAGTCACGCGCTATTGTCTGGATCTTCCTGCTGGGCTTGATACTGTTTAGCGCTCCGCTGCTCACTGCGTCGGCATCCTTCACCATTTCCGCTTCACCGTTCGCGCTTACTGTTCAGCAAGGCCATCAGGGCGCCGTCACGATCACCACGGCCGTCAGCGGCGGATTCAACGGCGCCATTGCGTTGTCGGCATCTGGAATACCGTCGGGGACGACGGTGAGCTTCAATCCTAACCCGATACCGGCACCGGGAGGGGGCAGCTCGACCATGACCATCAAGGTGGCCTCGAGCACACTGGTAGGAACTTACCCCATAACCGTGACGGGCAACGGCAGCGGCATCCAGCAGAACACGACGGCTACCTTGACCGTGACCCCGGACGGTAACTGGCAGCAAGGCTTCGATTTCCGCAATACCGCGACCTTCGTCACCGACCCTCCCGGTGATACCTACGTACTGCCCACCATGGCCTATCCCACCAAGGGAAACGGGGTGACCTTTGGCTGGGTGAAGACCTCGCTGGTGCAAGGACGAGATCGTAATGCCAAGCTGGACCCGCGGCTGGCAGGCATCAACTATGCCACCAACGGCTCCCCGGCGACGTTCTATGTGGATCTGCCGTCCGCCGGCACCTACAGCCTGGCGCTAGCCTTGGGCGACGCCGGCTACCAGTCCTGCTGGGTGCAGTGCCAGATCCAGTTCCTGGATGGCAGCACGGTGCTGGATACGGTGACCGTCGGATCCGACAAACTCGGTTACTACTATGACGCTCAGGGGAACAACTGGTCGGCGGCTTCATGGCCCAGCAGCAACCTCAGCCAACAGGTGACTCTGATAGGTACGCGGCTGACCGTGGTAGTGGGGACGAACAAGAGCACGGGCGACTCCACTCCGATCGCGTTCTTGGGAGTTACGCAGCTCACCGGCACGCCGAACTTCTCCATTTCGGCTTCGCCGTCTTCGCTCACGATCCAGCAAGGCAATCAGGGAACATCGGCGATAACGACCACGATCAGCGGCGGATTTAACAGCGCCATCAGCCTGTCGGCTTCGGGCCTGCCGTCCGGAACTACGGTGAGTTTCAATCCCACCCAGATTCCGGCCCCGGGCTCGGGCAGCTCCACCATGACCATCACGGTAGGCAGCAGCACACCTGTGGGAACCTACCCGATCACGGTCACAGGCAATGGCGGCGGTATCCAGCAAAACACCACGGTGACGCTGACGGTGACGGCGCAACCTCAGCCGAACTTCACCATTTCGGCCTCGCCTGCTTCGCTCACGATCCAGCAGGGTCATCAGGGAACATCCACAATAACGACGACGATCAGCGGCGGCTTCGACAGCGCCATCAGCCTGTCGGCTTCCGGCGCGCCGTCTGGAACCACGGTGAGTTTTAATCCTACCGCGATCCCGGCCCCGGGCGCGGGCACTTCCACCATGACCATCACCGTGGGATCGAGCACACCGACAGGCACCTATCCCATCACGGTGACCGGCAATGGCGGCGGTACCCAGCACAATACCACCGTCACGCTGACTGTCAGTGCGCAGTCGGGGGGGAACTTCACGATATCGGCTTCGCCGGCTTCCCTTAGCATTGCGCTTGCCAATCAAGGCACCACTACCATCACCACTACTGTCAGCGGCGGCTTCAACAGTGCCATCAGTTTGTCGGCTTCTGGAGCGCCCCTCGGAGTGTCAGTCAGCTTCAACCCGCAAACCATTCCGGCTCCGGGATCGGGCAGCTCGACCATGACTGTCCAGGTAGTAAGGCTGGCTACGCTCGGCACCTATCCCATCACCGTGACCGGCAGTGGCGGCGGAGTCAAGCAGAGCACCACGGTTACACTCACCGTGGTGTCGTCACAGGATTTCGAGCTCTCGGCTTCGCCGGCTTCGCTCAGTATTATGCAGGGCAATCAGGGAAATACCACCATCACTAGCACGATCGCGGGTGGGTTCAACAGCTCTGTCGGCCTCTCCGCCACCGGTGTACCTTCGGGAACCACTGTGAGTTTCAATCCCACTCAGATTCCGGCGCCTGGTTCGGGCAATTCGACCGTGACCCTTTCGGTCAGCATGAGCACCTGGCCGGGCGTTTACAACATTGTGGTCGCGGGGAGCGGCGGTGGATTGCAGCGCTATACGCCGCTCACGCTGACCGTGGTTGCAGCGCCCACGTTCGCTATCGGGGCTTCGCCGTCGTCGCTGACGATCCCGCAAGGCAATCAGGACGTATCCACCATTAACACATTCGCATACTACGGATTTAGCAATTCCATCAGTCTCTCGGCCTCCGGCGCCCCGTCGGGAACCACCCTGAATTTGAATCCCACTACTATATCCGCGCCCGGCTCCGGCAACTCAACGCTGACCGTGACGGTAGCCAAGAGCACAGCCACGGGAACCTATCCCGTTACCGTGACCGGCAACGGCGGCGGCATCCAGCAGACCACCACCGTTAATTTAATCGTGACTGGCGGCGCAGCCCCCACGAACGCAAACTACTTGGAGCCGTACTCTTACAGCCTGCAGTCCTCGTTCGGAACCCCGCCCTACAGTTACCAGATCACCTCCGGGTCTCTGCCCTCCGGCCTTAGCATGAATGCCTCCGGCACAATCGCGGGCACGGCGACGGTTGTGGGCAAATTCAACTTCCAGGTGCAGGCCACAGATTCCTCGCAGCCGGCACAAAAACAAAACAGCAGCTACACCCTGAACGTTGTTATCGGCATGGACGAATACAGCGGCTTGACGGCGGCTCCGGTTCCGGGCTGTACGCCTACGGGCTACTTTCAGTTGGTGAAGGCAAAGATCGGCAGCAATCCGGCTCGATGGGTGTACGCCGACCCCAACTGCTATGCGTTCTACCAACTGGCGTTGTATGACGCCTCTTACGAGTTCATCCTGAGCGGGATCTTGGAGAGTCACTACGAGAAGGATTACAGTAAGTGGGCCACGCACTCGCTCAATCGGGAACAGGCCTATGGCTTCAACGCCAATGACATCTTCTACAGCGATTACATGCTGCCCATTCCAAAAGGCGGCAACAGCAGCGGAGCGACGCCCAAATTGCCGTTCCTGCTGTTCTTCGGGGCCACCGATGATGCAATCAATGACCCCTCCGGCGTAGGGATTCCAGAGGCGGTCAAGAGCATAATCGGTGGCCAGGATAGCAATGGCTATCAGCTTCCCTACAACATCTACAACCTGGACATCATGGATCCCAACTGGACGGTGGCCAACCAGGGCGAACTGGCACTCCTGCTTGATCCGGGCGCCGACGGCTTCCTGAATGGTTTCAACGCCACTCCCTGGGTCGCGGCCATTTCCCTGGGGGATTCGGACGAGTTTGTTCTCTTCAAGGGCAATGGCCCGGGCGGGTATGCCCATCCCGCGCAGGTGGTGGCCACCAGTGCTTTCAATTTCAATCTGCCGCCCATCAATGGCGACTGGCAGCGGCCCATCCTATACTCCAAGGCGGCCTGGACGTGTAATGCGATAGCCAATGATTCTCAGAACTTCCCGCCGGGACAGTCCTTCCTGGAGAAGAAGTACGGCAACATCGCAGCGCTCAATGCATCCTGGGGCAGCAATTACACCTCATTCTGCGATGCCGGCGGCTTCGGCACCGGAACCGGCGTGCTGGACGAAGATGGACGCCACACCGCCTGGTTTGGCAATGACTTCTACAACCAGACGGGCATGAACTCCAACCTCCTGGCCGATCTCAATGCGTATATGTACGTCATGGCTCTTCAGCTCTACATCCCGCAGATCAGCGTGCTCAAGGGCTATGACACCAATCACCTGATGATGTGCGGCTTCTATGGCGGCTCAGGAGATTACGGGATGCGACCACAGGTGGCGCAGGGACTGCACGACTCCGGCTGCCAGGTGCTGGTGTTGACCTGGAACTCCAGCAACAACTCCCAGTCTCTGGCCGCGAACCAGGCGGATTACGATCAGATCGGTTTGCCGAGCATTTCGTTTCAAGCCAGTACGGCGCAAGTGGACTCGGATATGAGCAACTATCCGGGCGACGGGGCCCCCGGGGCCGACTACAAGACGCAGCAGATCCGCGGTCAGCACTACGGCACCGACTCGCAAAGCATTTTTGGCGCCCAGGGGTCAAGCAAGTCGAACTTCGATTATTACAATCTGGGCATCGTTGTCTGGTCCTTGACAGACAACAGCAATGAGGATCGCAACTGGGGGTTTATCTCTCTCAGCGACAACGTCTATGACGGTGTTTGTGCCACCAGGGCCCCGAGCATCGATCAGTGGGGCTACCCCTGTGGCGCCGAGGCTGCGGACTACGGCGACTTCACCGACGGCCTCTCGCAAGCCAATTCGGCCCTGCTACAGCAGTTAATTCAACAACTGCAGCCCTAGGCGGCAAACTCACTTATTTGTGTTGTGCAACTGGGCCGCGCACAAGCCGTGCGTTAATGGGACAACTCGGCGAACGTGAGAACCGAGTCGAGCATGCAATGTCGAAACTCACAGAAGGATCGCTCTTGAGAGGAGCAAGTCCCAGTTTCTTCTTGTGAGTCGAAAGATTTTGGGTGATAATTCTTCCTCTTCTTTGGTCTGCTCGCGTAGCTTAAATCTAAAGGGAGACCTTGCCGAAATGAAGACGTGGTTGGTCCGCTCCATTCTGGGTTTGTCCGCGTTGGTGCTGCTATTGTCGTCCCCAATTACCGGGCAGGTAGCGGTTATCACCTACCACAATGACAACTATCGCAGCGGCGTCAATGCCAATGAAACCATCCTGACGCCGTCCAACGTCAACGAGGTAACGTTTGGCAAGCGCTTAGTACTGCCTGTAACCGGGTACATTTTTGCGCAACCGCTTTATGTGCCGAACCTAAACATCAACGGGACGCTGCATAACGTGGTATATGCAGTCACCGAGCATGACCAGGCCTATGCGTTCGACGTCAACAGCGGACAGATGCTTTGGCACAAGGACTTCCTTGTCCCGACCAATCCCACCAAGACGATCCTGCCGGTATCCGGCAGCGACTTGGGTGGTTGCCTCATACTCGGGAACGAAGTTGGCATTACCGGTACACCGGTAATTGACCTCACGACCAACCAAATCTACATCGTGGCGGAGACCAAGGAAATCGTCAATAACAACACCACCTTCTACCAGCGGATGCATGTCCTGGATATCCGCACGGGGATCGAAAAAAATTTGAGCCCGGCCTTTGGCGCGCCGATTACGGCTAAAGTACCGGGAACAGGCGGCGGGTCCCAAGGCGGGTATATTACCTTCGATCCTCTGATGCATATCCAGCGTGCGGCACTGACGCTCGCCAATGGCTTGGTCTATGTTGCGTGGGCGGCCTTCTGCGACTTCGACCTCGATCACGGCTGGGTTATGGCCTTCAATAAGAATTCATTGTGGCCCAGCGGGGTGTTCATGGATACTCCGAACGGTTACCTGGGGGGAATCTGGAACAGCGGTTCGGGTCCGGCGGTAGACTCTGCCAACAACCTCTATGCCGTGACCGGAAACGGCTTGTTCGACGTGAATGTTGGAGGAATCGATTACGGCGACACCATTCTTCGCCTTTCGTGGACTGGCAATCAACCGGCCGTGCAAGACTATTTCACGCCTTGGGACCAGGCATGGCTGGGCTCCCACGATTGGGACTTGGGCTCCGGCGGAGTTCTGCTGCTGCCTGACCAGCCCGGTGCGCCTTACCCTCATCTGCTGGTCCAGGCCGGAAAAGAGGGCACCATTGACCTGGTAAATCGCGAC
Source organism: Candidatus Korobacteraceae bacterium (assembly GCA_052147365.1). Lineage (GTDB taxonomy): Bacteria > Acidobacteriota > Terriglobia > Terriglobales > Acidobacteriaceae > Bog-257. The sequence goes on from JBKQKT010000001.1 coordinate 8,566, forward strand.
AACATGGGCCACTTCAACGCCGGCGGCGATACCCAGATCGTGCAAACCTTGCCCCGAATCCTCTCCGGCTCGGGAATCGGCACCGGATTCTGGGGCGCGCCAACCATGTGGAACAACAATATTTACTTCGGATGTCCTCAAGCGCAATTAAAGGCCTTTAGTTACGATCCCCAAGCGCAGCAAATTCAGGCCCAGTACACCTCCGCAACTCCTGAATTCTTCGGCTATCCCGGGCCCACGGTGTCCATCTCGTCCAACGGTACCAGCAACGGCATCGCCTGGATCTTTGAGAGCAACTCTGTCCTGCGGGCCTATGACGCCAATAATCTGGCGACTGAGCTTTATAACTCAAACCAGAACCCGGGACGGGATCAGGCGGGAGCCGCAGTGCCATTTGTAATTCCGACGGTTGCGGACGGCATGGTCTTCCTAGGCGCCAGGAATGAGGTGGATGTCTATGGGCTGCTCAATTAGAGAACGCTTTTCCCGCTCTCGCAAGGCAACTCTCCTTAGCCGCCAGCGAAACAATGTGCCATAATTGCCGCGCTATGCGACCGAAGACCTTTCTCCTTCTTCCTGCTCTTCTATTTTGCGCCGCCAGTATGCTGGCGCAAACTTCCGCGCAATCAACGTCGCCATCCACAATGCCGCAACCTTCCGCCAAAACATCCGAAGCGCTTGATCTCGTGAAGCAAGGTCAGAAGCTGAACAGCGAGGGGAAGCAGGATGAGGCCCTCGCGCTTTACGCCCGGGCACTGCAACTGTCGCCGGACCTATACCAGGCGGAGCTTGCATCGGGAATAGCTCTCGACCTAGAGGGCAAGTATCAGCAGGCACGAGTACATCTGGCGAAGGCGATCGGGCTGGCAATGCCTGAGCAGAAGATTCAGGCGCTGCGAACCATGGGCGTCTCGTATGCGTTCTCGCGCGAGGCTGGCGAGGCCGCAAGGTACGACCAGCAGGCCTTCGATACGCAATATGGCGAAAAGAAGTTCGACGACGCCGCAGGGACGGCTAACGAACTGGCGCGCATCTATCTGGAATCGGGTGATGTGGACAATGCCTTTCAGTGGTACCAGACCGGACACTTGACGGCGTTGCTGAAGCCCGACCTGACTCCGGCCGAAAAGGACCTGTGGGAGTTCCGCTGGGAGAGCGCGTTGGCGCGGGTTCGCGCCCGGCAGGACCGCAAGGAAGAAGCGCAGAAGCATCTCGCTGCTGCCAAAGCGATCCTCGACAAGGGCACCAACCCCGACCAGACGCGCTTCTATCCGTACATTGCCGGTTATGTTGCTTTCTACGCCGGCGACTACAAAACAGCGATTGCCGAACTGCAGAAGGGCGATCAAAAAGACCTGTTCGTTCTGAGTCTGCTGGCGCAGGCCTTCGAAAAGTCAGGCGACAAGGCGAAGGCGCTGGAGTGCTACAAACAGATTCTCGCCATTAACTCACACAGCCCCGGCAACGCTTTTGCGCGGCCGCTAGCCGAACGGAGAGTGTCAGGGTAAATACTAACGTTGAGCTCTTCCATGGACGGTTGACACGTTTGCGCCAGCCTCGTAAAGTTCCCTGCGGAACTGTTTCCCGACAAAATGCGTATTCATCAGGGGCAGAACAGCTCCAGGAGGCTTCATGCTGCGTAAGTTGGTGCCGGTTGCCAGTCTTATTTTCCTGCTAACGCCCATTCTGTCGGCGCAGACGGTGGACGAAATCATCGCCAAGAACGTTCAGGCGCGCGGTGGCATGGACAAAATAAAGTCCGTGCAGACAATCCGGTCGACTGCCACCATGACCATGGGACCCGGAATGGAGGCTCCAGGATCGATGATCGTGAAACGCCCCGACATGGCGCGGCTCGAGTTCACCATCCAGGGGCTGACCGCCATACAGGCCTATGATGGCAAGAATGCCTGGCAGGTCATGCCTTTCATGGGCAAGAAGGAACCGGAGATGATGTCTGCCGATGACAAGAAGGACATAGAAGAGAATGCTGACATCGATGGCCCGCTGGTTGACTACAAGAGCAAAGGCAACAAGATCGAGCTTCTGGGCAAGGACAAAATCGAAGGTACCAGTGCTTACAAGCTGAAGGTCACGCTCAAGAACGGAGACGTCATAACCGACTATCTCGATGCTGATTCCTTTCTGGAAATCAAGCAGGAGATGAAACGCACGGTGCGCGGCAGCGAGCAGGAGATTGAATCCTCGCTCGGTGACTACAAGGAAGTCAATGGGGTTATGTTTCCCTTTGCCATGG
>JBKQKT010000002.1:0-2775 GCA_052147365.1 Candidatus Korobacteraceae bacterium
CTATCAATCGCAGCCGGTGGCGCAAGATCTGCGTGTGATCAACAAGGTAAGCCAGAACCTTCATGCCGAGCTGATGTTACGCCTGCTGGGCAAGGAGAAGGGAACGTCGGGTTCGATCGAGGGCGGACTGGAAGTGCTGCGCGGATTCCTGGTGAACGCCGGCATCAAGCCGGACCAATTTGTCTTCTATGACGGGTCTGGCTTGTCACGGGAGGACCTGGTGACGCCGGAAGCGGTCGTTGCCTTGTTGCGTTACTGTCAGCAGCAGCCTTGGGGAAAAATCTACGAAGACACCTTGCCTGTTGCCGGCGTGGACGGCTCACTATCCGAGCGCTTCCGTAATACGACAGCGGCGGGAAGGGTCCATGCTAAGACGGGGTCGCTGTTGCACGTGTATTCCCTTGCCGGTTACGCCACCACGCAGAGCGGCCAGCACATCGCCTTTTCCGTCATGACCAACAACAACAGCCTGCCTGCGAAAAAGGCGCTCGACACCATCGACCGCATCGTCGAGCGGCTTGTGGAAGACAAGTAAGCGCGGCCCTTCGTCCCCTACGCGCCGCAACCCCGCTTTTCCTGATTGGTTGCCCGGGTCTGCAGATTTATATTTCGCACTTCCCTCACAACTGCAACTGAACCGCTGTGTTCATTCCTGCGATCGCTCGAATGGGCTGCAGCCCAAAATCAAAATTTGAGGATGAAACCGATGAAAACAACCCTGCGATTTGCATGTTTGAGTGCTGCCCTGTTGGCGCTGATGTTGCCCCTGGCCGCGCAAACCGCTCCTAACGCGGTCCAAACCAACCCCACACCGCCCATTCCCAAGCCCCCGACCGTCAATCAACGTTTGGAAAACCAGCAGGACCGTATCGGGCAAGGCATCACTAGCGGACAACTGACTGCCGGCGAAGCCGCGAAGCTGGAAACCAAGGAATCGGCGATCACCAAGGAAGTGCGTGCCGACCGCCAGGCCAATGGTGGCAAGCTGACACAGGCTGAGCGAGTGCAAGTGAACCACCAGCTCAATCGCACATCAAACCAGATTTATCGCGACAAGCACAACGGCGCCCGGCAGGGACATTAGACGTAAGACCCGTGGTGGGCTTGGCTTTGGAAGACGCCTTCGCGAAACGCGAAGGCGTTCTTGATTTTGTGCGATGGTCTCAGAAAAGCAGGAAGACTAGAGGGCTCTTATCTTGCCTGGCCCGCAAATTGCCATCTTAGCCCATGCCGTGGCCGCGCGGTAGCTTCGATCATCACGACCCAGCGCGGCGCGTATGGGAGGTCCATATGTCTATAGCAGGAATCGCCGGCACCGCCTTCGCCCAACTTGCCAATGTCCAGCGCAATTACCAGAAGGTACAGGGCGAATTCAAACAACTGGGCCAGGACTTGCAGGCCGGTAACCTGACGCAAGCCCAAGCCGACTTCGTCACCCTGACGGAATCGCTGGCCAGCAATCAGCAGACCGGCGCCGCCAGTTCATCGGGGTCGCCACCGACCACCCCGCCCACCTTTGTCGGTCCGAATGCCGTGAACCAGTCCGCGCAGACCAGCTCCGCTTCCGGTTCGCACCACCGAATCCATTTTCGCCAGGCACTGAGCCAACTCGCCCAGGCGCTCCAGTCTGGCGATCTTTCGACAGCGCAGCAAGCCTTTGCCACGATGGAGCAGATTTGGCAGCAGTTCGGAAGCAGCGCGGTGAGCACCACCGCGGCTACGCAGGTAACGCCGGTGAACGTTAACGTCTGATGGCAGCGGGCACTACAGTCCTACCTCGATTCTGGACCTGGGATCGAGGAAGTCGCGCAGCCCGTCGCCGATAAAGTTGAACGACAGCACGGCGAGCATGACCGCGGCGGCCGGGAAGAGCACCAGGTGGGGCGAGTCGAACAGGTGCGAGCGGGCATCGTTCAGCATCGAGCCCCAACTGGCCGCCGGAGGCGGCACGCCCAAGCCGAGGAAACTCATCGTGGCTTCCGCCAGAATCGCCCCCGCCATGCCAATGGCGGCCTGCACGATGATCGGCTGAATAATGTTGGGCCAGATGTGCCGGAGCACGATGCGCGCGTCGTTGGCTCCCAGAGCGCGGGCCGCCTCCACGAATTCGCGCTCCCGCACGGCGAGCACCTGCGCGCGCACCAGGCGCGCGTAGCCCACCCATCCGCCGAGCGAGAGGGCAAAGATCAAATTGAAGATGCCGGGCCCAAGAAATGCTACGAACGCGATGGCCAGCAGGATTCCGGGGAATGACATGAAAGCGTTCATCACCACCACGTTGAGCACCCGATCGGTGATGCCGCCGTAGTAGCCTGCGATTGAACCGAAGATCATTCCCAGCGTGAGGGACGCCGCGACCACGCAACTGCCCACTAGCATCGAGATGCGCGCACCGTAAATGACGCGCGAGAGGATGTCGCGACCAAGTTCATCGGTGCCGAACCAGTGCGAGGCCGAGGGTCCGATCAGGCGTGCGGGCAGATCGATTCGCGCCGGGTCCTGCGGCGCAATCCACGGTGCGAACAGCGCACACGCCACGAACACCGTCACCAGCACAAGTCCTGCAGTCGCCAGTACGTTGTAGCCAGCAGCACGACGGAGTGAAACAAGTTGAGCGGCAGAGGCCATGAAGCGTCATCTTAAATGAAAATGGCGGCGTTCTCGCGGAACGCCGCCGGAAAGTGGAGATTCTCTGCGAAGCTGCTACTTCTTCAATGCGATGTTTCGTATCAGGTAGCTGGCTACGGTAACCCCGTTCTCCACGCGCTTGTTTAT
>JBKQKT010000003.1:0-5670 GCA_052147365.1 Candidatus Korobacteraceae bacterium
AATCTTAAGCAGGTAATCATGGTCGCCTGCAAGCAAATAGAACTCCAGAACTTCGGGGAATCCCGCAATGGATTTTTCAAATTCCGGGAGATGATGGTACTGATCTCTATCTATTGCTATGCTCACGAATGCCACGACATCGATGCCCACCTCTGAGGGATTCAAAAGCGCTACATAGCGGGAGATGATCTTATCAGCCTGCAGCCTGCGGAGCCGACGATGACACTGCGGCGGTGAGAGGTTGGCATCGTCCGACAGTTCAACATTTGACGCCCTTCCGTCCTGCTGAAGGCGATTCAGAATCGCGTAGTCAATGGAATCCATAGCGATTTTGGCCATGCAACATTATATTGCAATCTAAGACATTGGTGCACGATTCTTGCATATTGCTTCAATGTCATATGAACATTACAACAATATTTCGCAAACTATAACTATTATATTTTATGTGAGATAGGAAAATGCCCTGGAGACTCGAATACGCCAGGAAGTTGTGTCCCCCAGAAGAAGCGTTGTGCTGCGTGCAATCGGGGATGCGGGTGTACATCCAGCCAGGATGCGCAGAACCGGAAACCCTGGTGGAAGCTCTGATGCGAAGGGCGCCGTTTGTACACGATGTCGAAATCGTGCACATCCTGACCCTGGGGACGGCTCCCTACGTGGCTCCGGAAATGGAGGGTCACTTCCGGCACAACGCGATGTTCATCGGGGCTAACGTGCGCGACGCAATCGATGACGGTCGTGCCGACTATACCCCCATCTATCTCAGCGAAATCGAAGACCTGTTTGTCAGTGGTGCCATGCCCCTGGACGTAGTCCTGATCCAGGTTTCGCCTCCCGACGCCCACGGCTTCTGCAGCTTCGGAGTGAGCGTAGACACCAGTCTGACCGCCGCCGAACAGGCTTGCTTTGTGGTCGCCCAGGTGAATGACCAGATGCCGCGCACCTATGGCGACAGCTTCATCCACGTAAATGACATTGACGCGATCGTTGAATCCTCGCGCCCGTTGTGCGAATTGAAGAAGCCGGAGATCACCGACCTGCATGTGGCCATCGCGCGCAATGTCGCCAACCTGATCGAAGACGGCGCGGTGCTGCAGACCGGCATCGGCGGCATACCGGATGCAGTGCTGTCATTTCTGATGGATCGGAAGGATCTGGGCGCTCACAGTGAGATGGTCTCTGACGGTCTGATTCCGCTGGTCGAAGCCGGAGTGCTGACGGGTACGCGCAAGAACTTCAAGCCGCGCAAAATCATCATCTGGTTCGTTCTCGGCTCGAGGCGGATCTTTGATTTCGTCGACAACAATCCGATCTTCGAGTTTCATCCCACTGCGTATGTCAACGACCCCGGACTGATCGCGCGCAATGACAACATGGTGGCCATCAACTCGGCATTGCAGGTGGACCTGACCGGCCAGGTTTGCTCCGACTCCATCGGCAACCGCTTCTACAGCGGCATCGGTGGACAAGTAGACTTTTTGCGCGGCGCTTCCCGCTCCAAGGGCGGCAAGGCCATCATCGCTCTTTCTTCCACGGCAAAGAACGACAAGATCTCGCGCATTGTGCCCATGTTGAGCCCAGGCGCCGGCGTGGTCACTTCGCGTGGCTTGGTGCGCTACGTCGTGACCGAATTCGGCGTCGCCTATCTGCATGGCAAGTCTATCCACGATCGGGCCAAGGCCCTGATCGAAATCGCACATCCCAAGTTCCGGGATGAACTTTATTCGTACTGTCAACAAACCAAGTGGTTACAGAGTCCGCAACTTATGACGACTACGAGGTGAACATGAACGAGGGGAACCATGGCAGGCCAAGCGCGCGGTAAGGTCACGGTCGATGTCGAAGAATGCAAAGGATGCGGGCTGTGCGTCGAGTCCTGCCCGCCTGATTGCCTGGAACTGGCGCCGGAGTTGAATGCTTACGGGGTTCATCCGGCCCGCTATACCGGGCAGGACTGCACCGGGTGTGGCATCTGCTTTTATTGCTGCCCGGAACCGGGGGCGATCACCGTCTACCGCCTGAAGGCAAAAGCAAAGATGGTAACGCCGACGCCGGTGCAGGCGGAGGGAGTCGAACATGCGACAGCTCTGTAAAGGCAACGTGGCCGTGGTGAAGGGCGCGATCCTCGCCGGGTGCCGCGCCTACTACGGTTATCCAATTACTCCAGCCAGCGAAATCGCCGAGGCTGCCGCGCTCTACTTCCCGCAGGTCGGCGGAACATTTATTCAAGCCGAGAGCGAAGTCGCCGCCATCAACATGGTGTATGGAGCAGCCGCCGCTGGCGTCCGCGCCATGAGTGGATCCTCTGGGCCCGGCCTCAGCCTGATGCAGGAAGGCATGTCTTATCTAGCCGGCTCGGAACTGCCCTGCGTGATCGTGGATGTAATGCGCGGCGGACCGGGACTGGGCAACATCGCCCCGGAGCAAAGCGACTACTTCGCCATGGTGAAAGGCGGCGGCCATGGCAACTACCGCAATATCGTGCTGGCTCCCGCATCGGTGCAGGAGATGGCCGAATTCACCATGTTGGCATTCGAGCTCGCCGACAAGTACCGCAATCCGGCGGTCGTGCTGACCGACGGCTTCGTCGGCCAAATGATGGAGCCCCTCGAGCTTGAAGATCGTGAGATTCAGCCCCCCGAAAAGCCGTGGGCGGTAAAGGGAACGCCAGAGACGCGCGCCAACCTGCTCAGTTCCATTTATCTCGAAACCGATGAATTGGAAGAACACCAGCGCAAAATGGAAGCCAAGTATATCCGCGCGCAGGAAGCCGAGCCGCGCTGCGAGCTCTGCCACGCTGACGGCGCCGAGGTCTTGCTGGTCGGGTACGGTATTGTGTCCAGGGTTTTGCTTTCCACGGTCGAAGCGCTGCGCAAGCAAGGCGTGAAAGCCGGGCTGTTCCGCCCCATCACTCTGTGGCCCTATCCTTCGAAGGCGCTGGTGGAAGCGGCGGCGAAGGTGCAAAAGGTCCTGGTCGTCGAATTGAGCAACGGACAAATGGTGGAAGATGTGCGCCTGGCGCTGAACGGCAAGGTGCCGGTGGAGTTCTACGGCCGGGTAGGCGGCAACGTGCCCTCGGTCGCGGAGTTGCAGGAACAAGTGTTGTCACGCATGGCCGTAGCGGTCTGAGACCGGTTCCGCCGAGGATCTGGTCCGAAGAGGACAACGAAAATGGCAAACGAAAGCGTGATCGGCATAATGGATCCCGAAGTTAAACCCGAGGTTAAGTCCGAGGTTAAGTCCGAAGTTAAGTTAGAAGTTAAGTCCGAAGCCGGCCCCGAAGTTAACCCCAAAGTGAACAGCGACGCATACGAACTGGTCCACTCCAAGTCGCCGGTGTTCTATGACCTGTACGATCGCAAGTCCGAGCTGAAGCACCAGACCCACTACTGTCCCGGCTGCGGGCACGGCGTCGTGCACAAGCTGATTGCCGAAGCCTTGCAGGAACTTGGGCTGCAAGACAAGACCATTTTCGTGAGTCCGGTCGGCTGTTCGGTCTTCGCTTACTACTATTTTGACGTCGGCAATGTGCAGGCCGCGCACGGCCGCGCGCCCGCAGTGGCCACGGGGGTCAAACGATCCTGCCCGGATAAGATCGTCATTTCCTATCAAGGAGACGGTGACTTGGCGGCCATCGGCACCGCGGAGATCGTGCATGCCGCCAACCGGGGCGAGAAGATCGCTGTTTTTTTCGTGAACAACGGAATCTACGGAATGACCGGCGGGCAGATGGCGCCCACTACCCTGGTGGGGCAGAAAAGCACAACTTCTCCCTTCGGCCGGCGGCCGGCGAATGAAGGCTTCCCTTTCCACATGTCGGAACTTCTCGCCACCCTGGAAGCGCCGGCGTACATCGAACGTGTGTCGATTTCGGACAACAAGAACATCATGAAAGCGCGGCGGGCGATCCGTAAGGCGCTCGAGATCCAGCGCGATGGCGCGGGCTTCTCCTTTGTCGAAATCCTTTCGCCGTGTCCCACGATTTGGGGCAAAGACCCCGTGGAAGCCCGGCGCTGGGTTCTCGACAAGATGACGCCAGTCTTTCCGCTGAATGTTTTCCGCGACCGCCGGCCGGAAATTCCCGCCGGCAATGAGCCGCCGCAACGGTCGGTAGCGGATGTGCTTGAGATCGCTCCGCAAAAGGGAGCGCCCGTCTCTTCCAAGCCGAAACACGCCCATCACTTCAAAGACGTGAAGATCAAGATCGCAGGGCTCGGCGGACAGGGCGTGCTGCTGTTAGGGCAACTCCTCATCGAGATGGGCATGCGCGAAGGACTGGAGGTAAGCTGGCTGCCGTCCTATGGTCCGGAGATGCGTTCGGGCAGTGCGCACTGCCATGTGTGCTTGTCGAAAGAGCGGATCGGGTCGCCCCTGATCTCGCACCCCAACGTGCTTGTCGCCATGAATGAGTTCTCGTTGCGGAAGTTTGCCCCCGAGGTAGTAAGCGGCGGAATCATTCTTTACAACGGCGCCAGCATTCCCGCCGACTTCACTGCGCCGGAAGTGCAGGTGCTCGCGATTCCGGCCGCGGAGATCGCCGACAAACTCGGTTCGACCAAGGCAGCCAACATCGTGATGATGGGCGCGCTCCTCGAAGAAACCGAGTGTCTGCTACCGGATACCGCGGTCGCTGCGCTGAAGGAGAAGATCAAGCGCGTCGAGATGCTGGAAACGAACTGCAAGGCCCTCGCCGCCGGTCACGACTTCATTGATCACTATGGATCGCGCCAAACGCCCAGCACAAAAGGAAAGCAGACAGGCCCTTAAGTCGCGATATCCTCAAGAGTCCGTCCGCCGCCGCTGGCCCACGTGCACGTCGGGGCGTGGGGTGGGCCAGATGAGAACGGCCATACAGTTTACGTTTGTCACGCAAACTGCACGTCGAAGGAGCCTGACTTCACAATACCAATCCTCGGTATCGGGGACACCAAGGGTGCGAGCCACAGACGAAATCTACACCGCGCTGCCAGACATGCGACCATAAAGAAGCTTCTCGTTCTAGCAAAAACTGCGCGCCGGGTAACTTACCGTCCTGCATAGCGGCCGGCCACCCGCGATCCGCGTAATTTGGGGTCGGTGGTGGGTTGAGGTTGAGGACCCTCTCCGTACCAGCGCTCACTGTCGTGAGAATCCTGCTCGATGCGCCGGAGTGCCTTGAGCGACCGTTTTGGAGTGATGTGAGCACAGGCAATGAGCACCGCGTTCAGCAAAGCCACTGCGGCGGCATACGAAGCGGCGAGCGAAGGATGGGCCACCGGCACGAGCAGGTGGGAATCACAATGCTTCGCGATCGGACTGAATTCGCTGTCCGTGATGCCGAGCGTTGCTATCCGGCGCGAGTGCGCTTCGATGGCAGCATTCACGGTATCGCGGAGGCAGCGGCCGAAGCTGATGGCAATCAGCAAGTCTTTGGTGGCGAGGGATCGCACCTTATATTGTAGGTGCCCGGAGGTTCCGACCGGCGCTTCTGATTCGAGGCCGATCACCGTGAGCCCGTAATCGAGATACCAGGCCAGCGATGCCGCGAAATCAATTCCCGCAATGAGAACTCGGCGGGCCCGGCAGATTTGCTTTGCCGCCTGCACTACCAAGTCGGCGTCGAGCCGGCTGCGTAGCTGGGTGACGTTGTCCACGTCCTTCTGAAGGCTGTTGACCACCTGGTCAGAC
>JBKQKT010000004.1:0-2813 GCA_052147365.1 Candidatus Korobacteraceae bacterium
TCATTTACTGCTAAGATAAAACCGAAGTCGCAACTTTATGCCCCGCCAGTCCACACACCAGACCAAGCCCAGCCCCGAAAAATCTCCCCGCCGCGATCCCACCGCCTCCGGCCAGCGCGATGCCGCTGTTAATAGGATCGCTTCTCATAACTACTTCTTGCTGGAAAAATTTGAGTGTGGGGTGGTTCTTACCGGAACCGAGGCCAAATCGGTTCGCGGCGGCCTCGCCAACCTCAAGGATTCTTATGGCTTAGTGAAAGACGGCGAACTCTGGCTGCTCAACGCTCACATCGGCCCTTATGAGCATGGCAACATTCACAACCACGCTCCCCTGCGCACCCGCAAGCTGCTCATGCATAAAGAAGAGATCCGCAAGCTGATTGGCAAGACCCAGCAAAAAGGACTGACCCTGATCCCCGTCCGCATGTACTTCAAGAATGGCAAAGTGAAGGTCGAACTGGCCCTGGCTAAAGGCAAACAGCTCTGGGACAAACGCGAGACCGAACGCCGCCGCACCGCCGACAAGGAAGCTCGGGAAGCCATCACCCGCAGCCGGAAAACCTAAGAGTAGTAATGTAGGGATAATGTAGGGACAGCCGACCTCGACTGTCCAGCCGGGCAACGCCCGAGAGCGTGCAGGAACCCAGCACACCGTTCAATCGCCGGATGATGAGGGCCTGATCTTTTCGACCTCTGGGCCGCCTGTCGCTTGACTTGGCTACTGTTGGGCAGTAGTATTCGCGCTGCATTGCCTCTTGAATTGCGGCATCCAGCCCAAGGAGGAACTCTCCCCTGCCGAACGGCCCGTTCTCCGGGCGAACAACCCCTTATCGAATCGACCACAAGGTCATTGAACAGCAACAACTAACGAGGATGAACTTCCGGCGATTTCTCCGGATGAAAACGCATCCCGCAGCAATAACCCTTGAGGAGGAGAAATGGAACGCAGAGTTTTCAAGCGCAGCTACGTGGCGATGATCGCAGTGATGGCGCTCTTCGCAGTGTTGTGTTCATCAGCCTACGCACAACTTGTGGAAAACAATGTGCCCGCAGCTATTCGATTTTCCAAAGACCTCGGTCGCTCTGATTTATCGAAAGAAATCAACATTACAGTGCATCTCGAGCTTAGTGACAGGGCCGCATTTGACAAAGCGGCAGCTGCTCTATACGATCCCGCTTCGCCAACCTACCACCACTGGATGACCAACGCCGATCTCGCAAAGTATGCGCCCACAGAAGCGCAACGGGAGATGGTGCGTGAGGAACTTCGGGGCCACGGCCTCACCATCCTTTCCACCGACGCGATCGGCTTTAGCGTCCGGGCCCGCGGCACCATCGGTAATGTTGAGAGCGCCTTCAATACGGAGCTTCACGAGTTCGAGTACAACGGGCGATCATTCCGCGCCAACGTGCGCAACGCGCGGCTGACAGGTGAGGCGGGAAATCACGTCTCGACCGTTGCCGGACTGGAGGGCCACCAGGTGCGTCCACTTGCCATTCGGGCGGTCGATCCGAAAACCAAGGAAGCATTTCCTTCCGTGGCCCTGGGCAAGATAGCGAAGGGCGAAACGTTCCCACCGTTAAGTACAACCAGCTGTCTTTCGGCGCCGGCAACCTATGACCTGGTGGGCACGACCTCTCTTCCGGTCGGGGTTTACACAGGCACGGTGTATTCCCTCGACAGCAGCCTCATCTGCGACTATCTCCCCAACGAGTTGCAGACTGCATTGGGCCTCGATCAGGTTTATACCGCGGGATACGATGGCACAGGCCAGACCATCGTTCTGGTCGAAGCCTACGGCTATCCAACTCTGGAGAAGGATGCCAATGCGTTCTTTACACTCGCGGGTTTGCCGAAACTCACCTCGTCCAACTTCAGCATCGTCTACCCCCAAGGCAAGCCTAATCCTACGCTTGGGATTATCGAAGGCTGGAACATTGAGATGGCGCTCGATCTGGATTGGGCCCACTCCATAGCTCCCGGGGCCAAAATAGTCGACGTTATCACCGTCGGCCAGGACAGCGAGGATTTTCAAAACTCCATTTCGTACGTGGCCGAAAACAACCTGGGCAACCAGATCTCTAATAGCTATGAAGAGGACCTCGACCTGTTGTCCGGGCCGTCGGAACAGACTTCCTGGGACGAAGTACTGCAGGTTGCGACGGCGAAAGGTATCACGGTTAATTTCTCCAGTGGAGATGGTGGCGACAACGGGGTGGGCAAGCCGTTGGGAGCGCCTCTTATTCCTTCCATTGCTCCGCACGCGACAGCTGTCGGTGGAACCTCGATCCTGAACGATGTTAGTAATCCGGGATCCACGATCACGACCGCCTGGGGAGATACGTTGGTCTTTCTGCAAGCCGGGGCCGTCTTCGATCCGCCACTGGGGATCGGATTAATCGGGGGTGGCGGCGGCGGCGAAAGCATCTTCTGGCCCAAGGCGCCGTGGCAGAGTGCCCTTCCCGGCAAAGGCAGGGTATCTCCCGATGTCTCGGCACTGTCGGATCCGTATACCGGCGTTCCGATCGTGATTACGGAAGGGTCGACGCAATTCGTTCAGTACGGCTGGGGTGGTACCAGCTTAGGGTGCCCCATCTTCACGGCCTTCTGGGCAATTGCTAGCCAGAAGGCGGGACATGCTCTAGGTCAAGCGGCGCCGTTGATCGCCGCTCTGCCCTACGGTGGAATTCAGGATGTCCTGCCGACCACCGACAGCACAAAAAATAACGTGACCGGAGTGATCGTAGATCAGAACGGCGCCACCACCTACTCGGCTTCGGAAATCTTTGCCGGATTGCTCGAGGGCAACAAA
>JBKQKT010000005.1:0-11165 GCA_052147365.1 Candidatus Korobacteraceae bacterium
CAAACAATTGGGATTCTAACCGGTGCGGCTCATCATCGCCGATACCGGGCCGATCAATTACTTGGTCCTGATCGGGAACATCGATCTCCTTCCAGTCCTATTTGAGAAGGTGATCCTTCGTGACGGCTCCGTAGAAGCACTTGCTAAAGCCATCGGTGAAGGAGCCCGTGAAGCCGGAGCCGAAGTCCGGCTCCGCCGCGTGCCCGATATCGTTTTTTCGGCGGTTATGGCCAAAGTGCCCGGCTGGGAGGAGCGCAGCAAAAGGATGCTCGCCGAGTATGGTGCCCCAACGCCAGACGACGCAGAGTGGGCCGATGGAATCATATTTGGCACCCCGACGCGATTTGGTAATACGTCGGCGGAGTTGAAAGCCTTCATAGACAGCCTTGGTGGTCTGTGGTTCCAAGGTAAGCTGAACGGAAAAGCGGCTGGGGCTTTTACTTCCACGGCAGGGCCGCACGGCGGAAACGAGACGACAGTGGTCTCGTTGTACTTCCCGATGGCGCACCTTGGATTCATCATCGTGCCGAACGGCTACACTCACGAGAAAGTTTTTCAGGGCCACGGGACGCCGTACGGATCGTCATCGACTTCCGGACAGGACAGCGCCCCGCCGACCGCGGACGAACTTGTCGTCGCGAAGCATCAGGGTGCACGCATCACGCAGGTGGCTGCAGCTCTGAAGGCTGCGCGGTAATGCGAGTCCTAAACAAGCCATACGAGTGTGGTTCCTGACCAACTTGCGATAGTTGGCCGATGACAGGCCACTCGGAAACCGACGGATTACCGGCCCTTGCCGATGTGGGCAAGTCTAGCGGCCGGGCCAGGAGCCGACTCGGCCCCCCCCGTGCTGTGAGACTACTCCCAACGTGCTTAAACGGGATGTGGTGCTTCCGGGTATGCGCAGCGCTCTACCAGTTGGCGGTTCGCAATGCGCCAGATGACGATCCCGGCGAACTGCAGTTTCCGAGAAACACCTTCGGATCAGTGCAAAGTGCACAGCCGCAAGCTCTCAGCAGGGTGGTTAATGGTCTATGTTGTGAATCCCTCAGCCCAACAATGGGCTTCAGTTGCTCGGAATGACCGTGAAGGGACCCGCCTCTTTCTGGTGCTCGTTCTGCAGAAACGCGGGACGACGTCGCAGGGGAGACGCGAAGCCAGGCTCCCGGGCTGGCGATTGCAATTCCGGCATCGGTTTTGCCTGGAACAGCTTCCTGCACTGTCTAGCCGTCCACCGGGCCCACCTCCGGGACTTCTTTCTGCGGGCGCTATCGGCCGAAATTCCAGTTCCCGCATACATCTGCCGGTAGAGCTTGGAAAGAAACACGAAGGCGATTCTGGACTGCAGGCGCGGGGCGCAGGCTGACCTTCGCCAGATAGCGCTCCAGTTGTAAAACTTGTCCCAAACCCTCTGCGTGCGTTCCGCAATCTCCTCCGAGCTCATCGAGGGATGGGGCGTAAACATCTTCGGCCGAATCTCCGTCGGAATCAGCCAATACCTCGTAATCGGCACATCTCCGACCAGCGTTGGTTTTTTTGCCTGCTCTTTTTCCCAGCGCGCGAAATCTACAGTTCCCGGAAACGGTGTCATCATGAGGAACTGAGCAAAAGTTATGTCCGACTTCAGTGCCATCTCGACCGTCGCATCGAAGGTCGCCGGGTTATCTGTTGGCAGCCCGAAGATGAACGAACCCAGGACACCGACGCCATACTGCTTGAAAGTGAGCAGTTGCTTCGCCAGAGCCTCGCCAGACTGGTTGAAGTCTTTGAAGACCGCTTTCAGTCCTTCCGGCGTTACTGCTTCTACCCCCACCAACGCGCCCTTGATATTGGCCCTCCGCATGGCATCCAGATACTCGCCATCCTCCCCCGCCTCCATCGTGATCTGGGTAAAGAACACCATGTCTTTGGGCAGTCTTGCCAGCTCTTCCATGAGTAGGAAGCGTTCCGTGCGGATCTGCGTCAACTCCTCAAGTTTGGCGATGTTGTTTTGCTCCCGTGCCAGCCGCAGATCGGTCAACGTCACGGGATAAAAATTGTCGTCGGCAAGAGCAATAAACCGGAAGCCGAGGCGGCGCAGTTCAACGATTTCGTCAATCACGCTCTGATACTGCCGTTGGCGCGGTTTTTGTCCATCGGTCCGCCAAACGCTACAGAAAGAGCAATGCTTTGGGCATCCGCGAATGGTCTGCACCGAGGCCCACATATACTTATCGCGCGGCATCAGATCCCATCGCGCAGCCGAGAACTGGCTGCCTTCGATCCGTCCGCCCTCATAGATACTGCCTGGCTTGCCCGCGAGGCAATCGGTCACCACCTTGCCCCACGCGATCTCACCATCCCCCTTCACCACGGCGTGGGCGCCACCGCGTTCCAAGGCCTCTTCGGGATACAGCGTAGCGTGAATGCCCCCGTAGATCACCCACGCGCCGCGCTCGCGCGCAATGCGGCCAACCTCGTATCCACGCAAAGCATTGCCTGTATGCACACTGATGCCAACGATATCCCCCGGCACGATGCTCTCCGGCACAATCTGCTCCAGCGACTCATCCACGAGAATGGGGTCACCCGCGGTTTGAGGCGTCGCCGCCGCAAGGACAAACAGCCATCGCGGCGTAATAACAGCAGTACCGAAAGAATTGTCGCTGGGATTTACGAGATGAACACGCATTCGATTCCGACCCTCCACGGTACCAGTACGGTGACTTCGGCGTTGGACTTTGTTGTCAAAGCCAGCATTAGCTATTAGTCCCTGCTCTCACGTCGCCCGACAGTCGGAGCACGGGCAAACCAATCCCCTACCAGTTCGCGAGCAGCCAATGTACCAGCTCGCGGAAATGAAAACTGAGCAAAATTGCACACTATTCAAAAAAGGGCACAGTCCGCTCACATTGGCGGCTACTCGGGAACTGACCGCAACGGCTTCACTGCCTTGATTGCCTCCCGGCTTCTCACGGTTTATAGTTAAGGGTCTGCTCGCCTCGTCCGAACCTACCTGAACCGGGCGATAAATTCACGCGGACCCTCCGCGTCCGGAGTCATCATGACAAAACGTGTTGTTTTCTTGCTGTGCCTTGTTACGCTCGGCCTCAGCACTGTTGCCTTCGCCGACGAAGGCATGTGGCTGTTCAATCACTTCCCTCTCGATAAGGTCAAGGCCAAGTACGGATTCGCTCCTGACCAGGCGTGGCTCGATCACGTCAGGCTATCTTCGGCGCGCGCGCCAAACGGTTCCTCTTCGTTCGTATCGGCCGAGGGACTCATCTTCACCAATCATCACATCGCGCAAGGCTGCGTTCACGATCTCTCCACCAACGGCAAGGACTACATGAAGAATGGCTTCTACGCTCCCACGCGGGCGGACGAACCCAAATGCCCGGGCGTGGAGTTCGTGGTACTGGAAGGCATCGAAGACGTGACCGACAAAGTAAACGCTGCGGTCAAGCCGGGCATGTCCGCGGCTGATGCCGGCAAGGCACAGCGCGAAGCAATGGGGAACCTGGAAAATGAATGCTCTACCAGCGGAATGCGTTGCGACGTGGTCACGCTTTATTCCGGCGCAATGTACAACCTTTACAAGTACAAGAAATACGATGACGTGCGCCTCGTGTTCGCGCCTGAGTTTGACATCGCATTCTTTGGAGGCGATCCCGACAACTTCGAATATCCGCGTTACGACCTCGACATTTCGTTTTTCCGGGCCTACGAAAACGGCCAGCCTGCGAAGACTGACAACTATTTGAAGTGGTCGCCGAATGGCGCGAACGATGGCGAACTGGTCTTTGTTTCCGGCCATCCCGGTCGCACCCAGCGCCTGTATACCGTAGACCAACTGGAATTCTTGCGTGACGTTCAGTACCCCTGGCAGCTCAAGTCGTTGGGCCGCCGCATTGACATGCTGCAGAAGTTCAGCGCCCAGTCAGCGGCGAATGCCCGTGAGGCCGAAAGCGACCTTTTCAGTCTGCAGAACGGTTTTAAGGCGATTACCGGTTACCAGGGCGGACTGCTAGACAAGGACGTGATGGCCAACAAGGCGGCCAACGAAAAGGCCCTTCG
Source organism: Candidatus Korobacteraceae bacterium (assembly GCA_052147365.1). Lineage (GTDB taxonomy): Bacteria > Acidobacteriota > Terriglobia > Terriglobales > Acidobacteriaceae > Bog-257. The sequence goes on from JBKQKT010000005.1 coordinate 4,057, forward strand.
CGACTATATCAACTCCGATCCCAAGCGCAAGCAGGAGTATGGCGACCCCTGGGCGGAAATCGCGAAGGCGGTAAGCGTGCAGAAGCAGATGTTCCTGCCGTTTACCTATGTTGACAACCTCGCCGGATTCCGCGGCGAGCTCGCGCGTTACGCTCGCACCATTGTGCGCGCCAGCTACGAAAAGCAGAAGTCCAGCAACCAGCGCATCCGCGGCTTCCAGGACTCGAACCTGCCCTCGGTCGAAAAGCGGCTGTTCTCCACCGCGCCGGTTTACAAGTCGCTGGACCAACTCCAGCTAGCCGAAAGCCTAACGGAAATGCAGGAGCACCTGGGCGCGGACAACGACGTGGTTAAGATGGCGCTGGCCGGCAAGTCGCCGGACGAGCGCGCCAAGGAGCTGATTGCGGGGACCAAGCTCGACGATGTTGCATTGCGCAAGCAGCTTTATGAAGGCGGCAAAGCCGCGGTGGGTGCCAGCACCGATCCGCTGATCGTGCTGATGCGCCAGGTTGAGCCCACGGCCAGCGCCCTGCACCAGCGCGACGAAGACGAAGTGCAGTCGGTGCTGCGCCGTAGCGGTGGAGATATCGGCAAGGCGCTGTTCGCCAAGGACGGATTCAGCGTTCCTCCGGACGCGACCTTCACTCTGCGCCTGAGCTATGGAGCGATCGAAGGCTACAAACTGAACGGCAAGAACGTCTCCTGGTTCACGACGATGGGAGGAGCGTATGAGCACGCCGCCCAGCACGACAGCAAGCCGCCGTTCGAATTGCCGGAGAGCTGGATCAAGTACAAGAGCGCTATCAATCTCAAGACTCCGTACGACACGGTTTCCACGCCCGACATTATCGGCGGCAACTCCGGCAGCCCGGTGATCAATAAGGCGGGCGAAGTCGTGGGCATCATCTTCGACGGCAACATCGAGTCGCTGCCCTGGAACTTCGAGTACAGCGATAAAGTCGGGCGTTCCGTTGAGGTAGACTCGCGGGCGATTACGGAGTCACTGCGAAACATTTACCACGCCGACGCGCTGGTGAACGAACTCACCGGGGCGGGATCCAGCGGCATGCAGTCGAATCCACAAAACAAGCTGCGAAAGCCGGTAACCAAGCAGCAGTAGCGGCGTCTCAACGTCAAGCTGTTGGTGGAGCATCGCTAAAGCGGCGCTCCATCAACAGGGCATCGCGCGACTGTTCTTGCTGTTTCAACGGAGGTTCTTTGTGAGCTTCGAGACATTTGCGGTCTCGTTCTGCTTCATCTCCACACTTGCGTTTGCGCAGCAGCCTCCGGCCCCCGGCTCCGTGCCGGGTACAACGCTGGTCGAGCCTATGTTGCCGTACACGCCCAGCCTTGACATCAGCGCCATGGACCGCTCCGTCGATCCCTGCGTCGATCTTTACACCTACTCCTGCGGCGGCTGGCAGAAGAAGAATCCGATTCCGCCCGACCAGACCTCGTGGAGTGTTTACGGGAAGCTGTATGAGGACAATCTGGTTTACCTGCGTAGCATTCTCGAGCAGGCTGCGGCGGCTAAAGACCGCGACGCTGGCACGCAGAAGATCGGCGATTACTATGCCGCGTGCATGGACGAAGCAGCAGTTGAAAAGCTCGGCGCCAAGCCGTTGCAGCCTGAGCTTGAGCAGGTCCAAGCGCTGAAGAGCGCTCGCGAGATCGCGCCACTGCTTGCGGCCATGCACCTAGCCGGCGACTCGACTATGTTCCGCTCAGGAGCGGAGCAGAACCCGGACAATTCCGACGCGATGATCGTCGATGTCGGCCAGGGCGGACTCGGACTACCCGATCGCGACTATTACACCAAGGACGACGCGAAGTCCAAGGAGATTCGCGAGCGCTATTTGCAGCATGTGCAGAAGGTGTTCGAGCTTCTCGGCGACTCGCCGGACACCGCCAAGAAGGAAGCGCAAACCATAATGCGCATGGAAACCGCCTTGGCGAAGGCCTCCCTGACGCGGGTCGAGCGGCGCGATCCCTACAAGACCAAACACATTATGAAGCGGGCGGAGCTGAATTCCCTGGTCCCGAACTTCGATTGGAGCGCGTACTTTGCTACCAGCCAAGTGCCGCCGTTCGAAAATCTGAATGTGGCTGAGCCGGACTTCTTCAAGGAGATTAACTCGCAACTCGCATCTACTGCCCTCGCCGACTGGAAGAGTTACCTTCGCTTCCATCTGGCGAACTCGCGCGCCCCTTATTTGTCCTCGGCGTTCGTCAATGAGAACTTCGAGTTCTATCGCAAGTACCTGCGCGGCGCGAAGGAGTTGCAGCCTCGCTGGAAGCGTTGCGTGCAGTACGTGGACGACGAATTGGGAGAAGCCCTGGGGCAGGAGTACGTGCGCAAGACCTTCCCGCCGGAATTGAAGGCTGCGACGCAGGAGATGACTCGGCTGATTGAAGACGCGATGGCCTTGCGCATACAGCAGCTAGACTGGATGAGCCCGCAAACCAAGCAGCAGGCTCTGAACAAGCTGCACGCCATCCGCAACAAGATCGGCTATCCCGACAACTGGCGCGACTACGGCGCAGTGAACGTAGCGCGCGACGACTTCTACGGCAACAGCAAGCGGGCTGCCGAGTTCGAGAGCCATCGCGAGTTCAACAAGATTGGCAAGCCGGTGGACCGCACCGAGTGGGATATGACGCCGCCTACCGTGAATGCCTACTACAATCCGCAGATGAACGACATCAACTTCCCGGCCGGGGTTCTGCAGCCGCCGCTGTACGACGCCAAGATGGACGATGCGCCCAACTACGGCAACACCGGCTCGACCATTGGCCATGAATTGACGCACGGCTTTGATGACGAAGGCCGTCAGTTCGACGCCAAGGGCAATCTGAAGGACTGGTGGACCGAGCAGGATGCCAAGCAATTCATCGATCATGCCAACTGCGTGGTGGACCAGTACGGTCAGTACATTGTGGTGGACGACATCAAGATCAACTCAAAACTGACAGAAGGTGAGGATGTTGCCGACCTGGGCGGAACGATTCTCGCTTACATCGCGTGGAAGAGTGCGGACAAGAATATGCAGCTTACGAACCGCGACGGGATGACCCCGGATCAGCGCTTCTTCGTTGGCCTTGCGCAGTGGGCCTGCGAAAACGATCGCCCTGAGGACCTGCGGGCACGTGCGATCACTGATCCGCATTCTCCGGCAAAGTATCGCATCAACGGCGTGGTGGTGAACATGCCGGAGTTCGGCACGGCATTCTCCTGCAAGCCGGGGTCACCCCTGGTCAAGCCAGCAGACAAGGTGTGCAAGGTGTGGTGAGAGCGACAAAATTCCGGCGAGTTCAGCGCCAGACCGCGGCACGCATAATGTCAAAGTGATGGTCGTACGTCCAAACCTCGACATCCAGTCGTTTCGCCAGGACGGCCAGGGTCGCATCAACGAGAGTGATGGATTGATCCGGAAATGCCGCAAGCTTCGCTGCCGCAGCGAGGTAGTCTTCCGAGCTGGGATTGACGAGGGTGCCGCTGGTCAGCACTTCTGACAGGAAAGTAGCCGCCGGCTCTGTTCCTAGCTTGTAAAGCGTGAGCGAGTAGGCTTCCAGCAGGACCGGAGAAGCAACCATCACCACCCAGCTTTCCAGTGCAATTCGCTTCACATCTCTGAGGGCGCGATTGTGGTGACCGTCATGGGGATCAATTGCAGCGAAAAGCGGGCCAGTATCGGCAAGTATCGCACAACTCATCGCTCCGCCAGATACCGGTCATGGTTCTGGCTAATATCGCGGTGGCCGCTCCCGCGCCGAGCGGGAGTAAGGCGGAATGGCGTGCCGGGCCGTAGGTAGCCGCGTAGAGCCAAGTACTGGCGCAGTGCCGCCTGAACAACGGCGGTGAGCGGCGGATGAGCCTCCTGGTCTCGAACATAGTGTTCGATTGCGTCGGCGAGGTCGTCAGGAATAGTTACAGTGGCACGCTTCACGAACCCATTCTAACACCAATTGGTGAAAGTGGTGAAAGTGGTGAAAGTGGTGCGGCAGATTCCCCACACAACCGCATCAACCCCTTCGCCGGCAGATCGGGCACCAGGAACTTGCGCCCACTTAGCGCTTCGGCGGCGCCGTAACCGCTGCGCACGGCGCCCTCCATGGTTGAGGGCCAGCCGGTTGCCGTCCAGTCGCCGGCGAGAAACAGGCGCGGCCACGGGCTGCGGTTCGACGGGCGAAACGCGTCGCTGCCCGGCATGGGCGAGAAGGTGGCGTGCACTTCCTTGATGACTGTCGCTTTGGTAAGCTTCGCTTCGCGAACGATGGGAAAGAACTCGCCCATCTCTTTCACCGCCATCTCGATGATTTCGCTGCGCGACTTATCCACCAAGGTTCTCGATGAGCTGACCACCAGTTCAACGTAGCTGCCACTCTGTGCTAACTCTTTCCGCGTCGCGAGGATCTTCGACTTGTGGAACATCCATTGGATGGTTCGCTCCAGCAGAACAGCGTGTTCCAGGGGCGTGATCTCGCGGTCAAACCACAAGTGAATTCCCGTGATAGGCGAGGATCCGAACTTGTGCAAGTCCTGCCGCAGTGCCTCGGCCTCAGGACTGTCCGGCAACAATTTTTCCGCACCGCCGAACGGCGTCGCTAGAATTGCATAGTCCGCGCGCACATCCTTTCCACCGACGCAAAGCCAAGCACCATCAGGATCGGGGTAGACTGAATCCACAGGCGCTCGCAGGTGCACCTTGCCGCCACGCGCCTCGATATACTGCGCAGCAGCTCCGTAAAGCTGCGAGAGCGGCACGGATGGCAAGCCCATGCGTCCCGCCCCAGACGATTTCAGGAATGATTCGCGAAACACTAGCGCTGCATAAGGAACAGACACGCGGTTCAAGTCTTCATTCAATGCACTGACCAGCACAGGCGCCCAGAAGCGGTCGATTGCCTGCTGCGTCTGGCCATGCCGCAAGAGCCACGACAGGAACGTCTCGCCGTCATCGGTGGGAAGGGCGGGAACCAGCGCCATCATCGCACGCACAATTACGAACTTGTCTTGCAGGTCGAGCACTGAGGAATCGAGGAATGACGGCGCGGAATGAAAGGGCGCAGGCAGCGTTCCCGGCTTTAACGTCGAAGACCTACCGCCGGGCAAGATGAACGTGATCTCGTCGTACCAGCGGATTTGTTGCTCGACACCGAGGCGGCGATAGAAGTCAATCAGATTGGTGCAGCAGCCCAGCAGCACATGCTGGCAGTTGTCCACCACTTCCCCTGTGCCGGGTAGTTCGTATGACGACGCGCGCCCGCCGAGATATGGCCGCCGCTCAAACAACTCAACGCGATATCCGGCATCAGCCAGCGCACTCCCGGCGGAAAGACCGGCCAACCCGCCGCCAATGACTGCGACCGTTTGTCGCTGCGAATTCTGCTGCTCGACGGTCATGTCAAACGGCGCCAGAACCCTTTGCTCAAAACAGTCAGCTTCTCAGCGGTGCTGAGCTTCACCTTGCCGGAAAAGACGTCGTAGTTGCGGGCGATTATGCGCTCCAGAAGCCGCCGGTAGATTTCAACCAGCGTCCACAATGCCGGCCGGCTGTCTTCGTCAATGAGCGGGAGCAGGTCGTCCGCGGCGCGATAGAACCCTCGGGCTCGCTGTGCCTCGAATTCCAGCACGGGACGTAATACCTCTGGAGCGGAACCATTCGTCAGGGCATATACATCGAGCCCGAAGCGAGCAAAATCTTCGCGGGGCAAATACACGCGGCCAAGCTGAGCATCTTCCCGCACGTCGCGGATGATGTTGGTGAGCTGAAACGCAACGCCGGTCTCCTCCGCCAGTTTCTCCGCCCGCGGATCGCGATAGCCAAAGATGCGGATGCAAACTAAACCCACGACCGATGCTACGTGATAGCAGTAGTCATAAAGCTGATCGAAGGTCTCATATTGCACGTGCGGAGGGGCGACGCCAGGCGTCGATTTGGTGGAGGGCACGTCCATCGCTGTGCCCTTCACCAGTTTCTCCAAAAGTTCGAGTGGAATGGCGAAGCGCGTCTGCGAATCTGCCAGCGCAAACAGCACCGGGTCGTCGGTGCGCTCACCAGCCGCGACGCGACGCAGCGCGCCAGCCCATTCGTCAAGCTTCTCGCGGCGCTGTGCGGGCGGGAGTGAGGGATCGTCCGAGATGTCATCGGCACGGCGCATGAAGGCGTACACCGCCGAAATCGCGTTGCGCTTGTGCTTGGGAAGAACCAGAAAGCCATAGTAAAAATTCCTGGCCGCTGAGCGCGCGATGTGACGGCAGACGGAATATGCAGTATGCAATTGCAGCGGGTGCTCGCTCACAGCAGCTTTCCCAATGCCGAGCGCGCCACCAGCCAAAACTTGCGTGGCTTGGAGATGGCGGGCCGGCGCGACAGCACGTCGTAGCTCTGACGCTCGATCGCACTTAGGATCTCCAGCCCACCGCGGCTGAACAGGTCGATATCGGTCGCCAAGTGCTTGTCCACCATTTTGGCTAGCGGCAGCCCTTTGTGAAACCACTCGCGGGCGCGCTCGACTTCGAACTTCATCATCTCCAGAAACGCCGGCGTAGCACGGCGTTCAGCTATGTCACGCTCGCTGACACCGTACTTCGCCAGGTCTTCCAGCGGCAGATAGATTCGCCCTTTCGAGTAATCTCTGACGACATCCTGCCAGAAATTCGCCAATTGCAATGCAGTGCACGTGTAGTCAGAAAGCTGCTGCCGCTCGACGTCGCGATAACCGCAAACGTACAGCACGAGACGGCCGACCGGATTTGCGGAATTCCGGCAGTATCCCAAAACGTCGCCAAACGTGGGATAGCGGCCGACGGTCTGATCCTGGCGGAAGGCAGTTAGCAGGTCGGCAAAAGGCGCGCGCGGAATGTGACACTCCCGGATCGTCTCTCGCAGAGCGATAAACACAGGATGACGCGGACTCACCCGATTGCGTCGGGCAAACTCCGGCTTCAGTTTTCCCGCGTCTTGAGGGACGTCTTTTAACGGCGGCTCGACCAGACTCAGGTATGTCGCGTTCAGTTCCGATTCCCAGGCGTCCAACAGGGCCAGTGACAGCTCCGCATTGCCGACTTCATCGCCGAGGTCATCGGAAATCCGGCAGTAAGCGTA
>JBKQKT010000006.1:0-2771 GCA_052147365.1 Candidatus Korobacteraceae bacterium
GCAGGCGAGGAAGGCTTACGGGTCACGGATCACCTCAGCGTGCTGACCAACTTCACGACCGGTGGTCTCTACGACGATTCCACCATCTACATGTTGGACGCGCAGATTTTCGGCATCACCAACAACGCTAACCTCCCGCCACCGCGCTCGCAGCAGGAATCACTGTGGACCACGGCGTACCGCTACCACTTCGACAACAACTTTCCTGTTTTGAGCGGCTTCTTCCAAATTCGTAACGCGACCGGCGAGGAGTCGCTACCACAAGAGGCGCTTATCATCCATCGGAACACCGTGGATTACAACTTCAACACGGCCCTGAACCCGATTGTCCATATAGGAGACGCTTCCCTGGCTTTCAATGCTGGAATACAGTTCACCATTCGCCGAGATAGTGAGGCACCACAGTACGAGAACCAGAACTTGTTCCGCCAGTTCGTGTACTTCAGCAGCACCTCGTTCGGCAATTGGCTGGCCTTCAACGGCAGTCTTTATCACGAAGCCGGCCCATTTACCGCAACCGGCTATCCGCTAAGCTCCAACGATATGGGCGACTGGTTGAACTTTACGGTAGGACGGCCCTGGGGCAAGACGGCGTTCATTACTGGCTACACTCGGCGCGACTTGACTTTCAGTCCGCTGGTACGTCAGTTCTTCACTACAGCGACCTATGCCGGCCTTCAGCGCAAGTTCGGTCAAAAACTCACCGCCAGTCTTTTGGGCGAATATATCCGCTCGTGGCGGGTGGAGGACGCATTGCACGCCACCGCCCAAGCCATACGCCCGGCAGGGACGATCCAATATCTCGTGAACAAGTCCTGGAGTGTTGACGGCCAGGTTGCTTACACGCGAGGAGAATCTTTTCAGGAGTATGACAACACATATAGCAGTTTCTTCATCACTTATGTGAGACCAATACACCGCCGGTTCAACGATGCGAAAGGAGAAGTCAATGTCGCATACCCGCTGCAGTTTTCCGTGGGTCTCCAGGCAGAACAATTCCCGTCGTTCACCGGCACAGCCCAGAGTGGCACTTTAATTCGCCCTGTTTTTCGACTCTCGATTTTTTAGGGTCAGGGAAGGTACATGAAGATTTGTTTGGTCACAGCTTTTCCGCCCAGCAGGCGAGGGTTGAATGAATATGGCTTCCATCTTGCGCGAGAACTTAAGCGCGACCCCCTGTTGAGCCTTACCATCCTGGCCGACGAACTCGAGGGGGACCCAGAGGAATTGCCCGAATACGACGTAATCCGCTACTGGCGGTTCAACTCGGCCTCTAACCCCATTCGGGTATTGACGGCAATTCGCGACATTAAACCGGACGTGGTGTGGTTCAACTTGCTTTTTTCCACATTTGGCCATAGTCCGATACCCGCATTCCTGGGACTGGCGCAGCCTGCACTGTCACGCCTGAGCGGACATTACACCCACGTCACCTTGCATCACCTTATGGACAACATTGATTTGGCCGATTCCGGCGTGAGATTCCAACGCTTGTATCGTAGCGCCGGAGCAGCGGCGACGCGGTTTTTGCTGATGGCCAACTCCGTTTCCGTATTGCTGCCAGTCTATCGACGCACCCTTATCGAGAAATATCGCGGCGAGAACGTACACTTCCGTGCGCACGGCATCCTAGGAGGCTGTCCACAGCCTCCTGATTTCCAGCTCCGCGGAAACCCGGAGCACCGAATTCTCGCGTTTGGGAAGTGGGGCACCTACAAGCGGCTGGAGACGGTGATCGAGGCTTTCCGGCAAGTGGCGTCGGAAATGCCAAACGTTCGACTCATCATTGCTGGTTCCAACCATCCTTCGACGCCCGGCTATGTAGAATCGGTCGCCGAAAGCGTTAAGGACTCGGCGGATGTCACATTTACCGGGTATGTAGAGGAAGAAGATATTGCCCAACTTTTTCGGCAGGCGAGCGTGGTGGTGCTTCCCTATTCTTCCGCTACCGGAGCAAGCGGGGTAGCTCATCTAGCGTGTGAATTTGGTGTACCTATCCTATCGGCGGATATCGCCGACTTTCGTGAGATGGCGTGGGATGAAGGGCTGGCGGTTGACTTTTATGACAGTGGAACAGTAGCCAGCCTGGCGAATCATTTGCGCTCTCTCCTGAACGATCCAGAACGAATGCGCGAGATGGCTGAACAAAATTTTTCCGCTGCGTTGCGGATGACCATGCCGCAAATCATAAGGCAATACCTGCGCTCCTTTGACCTGCACCAGCGTGCGGCTGCTCTTGAGCGCATTTCCCGTTTTCGACGGATACCCTCGTGGATCCCCACTCGATCGGCCATCTTTCGCGCAGCTGCGCCCAGGTGGCAACCATGGACATGAGTGCCATCCTGCTGATCGGTGGCAGCCCTGCCGCGTCAGATGACGGCAGCAGTCCGAAGGAAAAGGTGGGGGGCGTTGCCATCGCTTACCTGGATGTGCTCGGCATGCCGATCCTGGAGCGCGTGTTGCTGAGACTCCAACATTTCGGCATCACGAGCACAACTGTGCTGAGCAACGTCCGCCCCCCCGACGAGACGTTCACGCGGTTCTCCTCCTTAAAACGGCCTGAGGTGCAACGTTTCGAGTCTAGCGACGAGCAGTTCTGGCAGGCCGCCGAAGAGGAGTTCGAGAAAAGCCGGCAAGCCGGCGCCGACCTGATATTGGTGCTTCGCATCGGTCCTTATCTTGAGATCGACCACGAAAAACTGATCCAGCATCATCTTGATAAGCACTGTTGTGTAACTGCAACAGTCGATACCGACGGCCGACGGCTTGAT
>JBKQKT010000007.1:0-2860 GCA_052147365.1 Candidatus Korobacteraceae bacterium
GCCTGGATGTCAATCTCAGCGGTGGCACGACCTACTGGCTGACGCTGCAAAATGCGGTTGTCAACAGCGGCGATCCCGTATTTTGGGACGAAAATAGCGGGCAGGGCTGCGGCGGAGACAACGGCAAGGGTGGCGGCTGCCCGTCGCGGGCGTCTGAGAACACAATCGGGACGATTCCTTCCGAGGACTTCACCATCAACGGCGGCACCGGGAGCACACCTGAGCCCAGCAGCTTCGTGCTGCTTGCTTCCGGAGCGATCGGGCTGTTGGGCGTATTGCGGCGCAGGCTGCTCTAACTAGACTTCGCGACCGAACCTGAAAAGGTCGCTCTTTCCCGATGACACGTCGTTTCTTGGCGCACACCACGGCAGCCTGCGGGGCTTTCCGACGGCAACCCGTTTTTGCGGGCCAGTATCTAAGCCAGCGGAAAGGAGTTTGTCTATGCACAAAGTCTGGATGCTCGCCGTCGTGTTAGTCGCGCTGACGGTGGGTATGCAAGCGCAAGCCAATAACACAGCCATGGGCCAGGGCTCAGCCTCGCAGATGGGCAAGAGCTCGGGCCAGAACACGACAACGGTCGAGGGTTGCCTGCAAGGCTCCAGCGGCAGTTACACACTTATGGGCGACAACGGAACGACGTACCAGCTCTCGGGCGACACTGCCAAGCTTGCCGAGCACGTGGGACACGAAATTCAGGTGACCGGCATGACTTCAGGGAGTTCGGCGAGTTCCGCAAGCAGCTCCGGTATGGGTTCGACATCGGGAGGATCGCAGACGCTGGAAGTGAAGAGCGTTAAACACATGTCGAAAACCTGCAAATCATCGGGAATGAGCCACTGAGTTATCGCAGGCCCTTCAGCCGTAACGAAAGCGGCGTGGAGAGTTCCCGCACAGGCCGTTGGCTGGAGGGCCATTCTTCTGCCCGGAATCAACAACGCGGGGACGGCGGACTAATCACGTTGGGCGCATGCCAGAGGAAAGTCATAGCACCACTTGCGTTTGTACCTTATTTTCCATGAGAAGACGCGCGTACAACCGTGGCTAATTGTCTCGCATCTCACGATCCAGCACCACGACAAATCACGACAATTAACCCCCCGCCTCCAGGGAGTCCGCATTTGTTCCAGAAGCACGCCCTCGACTTGATCGAAATGCTGCGGGCAACGCTCACGCGCCTGGAACAGACACAGGAGCTCAGCCCCGATGATCCGGCCCTGCTTGAACTGAAGCAGTCTCTCGTGCGCATCATCGCCGAACTGGAGATCATCCGGCTCGGGCAGGAAAAAAATGCGGCTTAGCAATGCGCGCTTGCCAGCTCACAGTGGCTCGCCTGCTGTTCGGTTCGCCAGATCTTCTTCAAGAAACAAACGCGCAAGAAATTATCCACGACCGTTGTAGTAGACCGCCTCGTGGGTTACACTCACTTCAACGCTAGACTCGCTTAAGGCCGCGCCACTCGTTGGAAGCGGCCTTTTCTAGTTCCCCCAAACTTCACCAGCGCTCAGTCCGGTGCATCCGGCGGAGCGTGGCCGGCAGCACGGTGTACATCGGCTTCGCTGCGTTAAGGTTGACCTGCATCCCATTTCTTCGTCCTGAGCAAAAGCGGACATGCAACCTCATGCCTGCAGAATTCCTACGTTCTTGCGTGGAACCGCCTCCCACGCATACTCGTATGCTGTGTCTTGACATGCTAGGCTCATCACCGAGAGGGACTCGTGTTTGCCAATCGAATTCTCAAGTTCGTCAGTATTGGCCTGCTTTGCGCGGCTTGCGGAATGCGGGCCCAGGTGGCGCCGGCGCCTGCACCCGCTCCGGCGTCAAGCCCTCAGAATTCAGCCAGCGTAGCTCTGACGCTTGCGGACGCGATCGCGAGAGCGAAGTCGAACAGCCCGCAATTCCAGGCGGCGCTCACTGAGCTGGGGATGGCCCGGGAGGGCCGGGTACAGGCCCGCGCCGCCTTGCTGCCGAGCGTAAACTACGCCAACAGTTTTATTTACACTCAGCCGAATGGCACACCGAGTGGCGTGTTCATTGCCAACAATGGACCGCACGAGTACATCAGCCAGGGCATCGCACACGAGGTCTTCGGATCTGCTTCCCTGGCGGATTATCAGCGGGCCAAGGCTGCGCATGCCCTGGCTCAAGCCAGGGCCGAGATAGCGGCACGCGGTCTGGTGGTCACGGTGGTGCAGGCGTTCTATGGTCTGCTGGCGACGCAGGAAAGAACCGTCAGCATGTCGCAGGCCAGGGACGAAGCGCAGCATTTTCTCGACCTCAGCAAAAAGCTGGAAGCTGGCGGCGAAGTGGCGCACGCAGATGTGGTCAAGGCGCAGATTCAGGCCAACGAGCAGCAACGCCAGTTACAGGACATGAAACTGGCCGAGGAGAATGCGCGCCTGGCGCTGGCCGTGCTGGTGTTCCCCAACTTCTTCCAGGATTTCACGCTCGTGAATGATCTGGCGGAGGCACCGGCATTGCCTGGGCTTGCGGACGTGCAGGAACTGGCAAAGAAGAATAATCCGGAGTTGCACGCGGCGTTTGCCGCGCTGGAGGTGGCCGAGAAGGAAGTGGCGGTGGCGCGCGGCGGGCATCTTCCGACGCTCACGGTGGACTGGCTATACGGCATCGACGCCAACCAGTTTGCAACGTATGACCGCAATGATCATCGCAATCTGGGTTATGGCGCGGTGGCCAGCCTGAACATACCAGTGTTCAGCTGGGGCGCGGCGCAGAGCAAAGTCAAGCAGGCGGAGCTGCAACGCCATCAGGCGCAGGTGGAGCTGAGCGCGGCGGGCATCTTCCGACGCTCACGGTGGACTGGCTATACGGCATCGACGCCAACCAGTTTGCAACGTATGAC
>JBKQKT010000008.1:0-4802 GCA_052147365.1 Candidatus Korobacteraceae bacterium
TAAACAGGCTGCTGAAAAACTACGGTGGCTAATGCTTTGTATCAGGGCCCGAGTTTACTCGGGCCGGTCAGCGCCTGTTAGGGTTGGGCTTCAGCCCCTGCGAATGCAAGGGTTTGCAGGGGCTAAAGCCCTGATGATGGTAGCCCCTTACGGCCCGGCTAAAGCCGTGCCCTGATACAAAACAAAGCCAGGAACCGACGTTTTCAGCGGCCTGTAAAGCCGTGCCCTGATACAAGGCGGTTGTTTTCGCTGTAATTAACAAAGCGATCGTTTTCGAATTGTCATTACGGGCGTCCCCGCTTTGGGACGCGAGGAATCTGCCTTTCTTTCCCTCACCGAAACAGCAGATCCCTCGCGGACTTAAGTCCGCTCGTGATGACAAATCATTAAGATGGTCGCGTTCAGCACGGCTAAAGCCATGTCCTGATACTAAGCGGTTGTTTTCGCTGTAAGTAATAAAGCGATTGCCCTTCGAAATTGTCATTACGGGCGGCCCCGCTTTTGGACGCGAGGAATCTGCCTTTCTTTCCCTCACCGAAACAGCAGATCCCTCGCGGACTTGAGTCCGCTCGTGATGACAAATCATTAAGGTGGTCGCGTTCGGCACGGCTGAAGCCTGCCCGGAGCGCAGTCGGGCCATGCCCTGATACAAAGCAAGTCAACAGACGGTACCCGCTTCACCGACTCTGGCGAAGGGGCGAATTGACTCATGCTAATGAGTCAATTAAACTCATCCCATGGCTAAGCGACTGCAGGTAATTTTGAAGGACCCGGAATATCGGGAGATCCAGCGGGTGGCGCGAGCGCGCCACATGTCCATTGCCGAATGGGTGCGCCAAGCGCTGCAGTCCGCGCGCCGGCGGGAGCCCACGGGCAGCATGGGCAAGAAACTGGAATCCATCCGTATTGCCGCGCAACACGAATTTCCGGCCGGCGACATTGACCACATGCTGGCGGAGATCGAAGCGGGCTATGGGACAGGCGTGCGTCCGTGATTCTGGTTGATTCGAATGTCCCGATGTATCTGGTTGGCGCACCACATCCGCTCAAAATAGATGCTCAGCGATGGCTGGAGAAACTCGTGCGCGAGGGCCAGCGTCTGGTTACCGACGCCGAGGTGTTGCAGGAAATACTGCACCGCTACGTGGCGATTGATCGCCGGGACGCGATCCAACCAGCTTTCGACGCGCTGTTGGCCGTGGTCGATGAAGTTCTGTCGGTCAATAGCGCGGCGGTCGAACGCGCCAAGCAGATTGTTCTTGAGTACCGGCGCCTGTCGGCCCGTGACGCGGTCCATCTTTCGATCATGGAGCAGCACGGCATCGAGAGGATCCTGAGTTTTGATTCGGGGTTCGACTCATTTCCGGGCATTACGCGGATCCTGTAGCTGCGTGCCCCGCGCTCGACCTCACTGTCTCCAGGCACATGCATCGTCGTCGTCTTTACTTTTCGCGCTGGTGAGATCGCAGTCCGCTTGCCGCCAAGGGCGTCTAGAATATACAGAGGCGACAGAAAAATGGGGAGCCGTTGGGCTCCCCGCCAGTAGCGACAGAGGCGATTAATGCTCATGTGATTCGTTCACCGGTCGAGTGGTTGCACGATGCAGGAAATGACGACAGTACCGGCGATGGGAAGGGTACCCGAGGCGGCCCGGATTGCGGGGGCGGAGGAACGCAGCGTCACCATTGACGGCGTCACCTGGCGGTATTGGCATGCAGGTTCCGGCCCGCCGCTGCTGCTGATTCACGGCTTCATTGGGTATTCGTTCTCCTGGCGGTTCAACGTCGAGCCGCTGGCGCGCGACTTTTCCGTGTATGCCATGGATCTGCCCGGTTGCGGTTTCTCGCAACGGACGCACGATTCGGAATGCACCCTCGCCGGCGACGCCGAGAGAATGGTGCGCTTCATGGACCGTCTCGGCATTCAGGAGGCGGACGTCCTGGGCTCCTCGCGCGGAGGCGGGCTGGCCATTGTTCTTGGTGCTTTGCTGGCGAAGCGGAACATGCTGCATCGCATGCGGCGGCTGGTGCTGGTTTCGTCCATCAATCCCTGGTCGAGCAACGGACGCTGGATGACCCGGATGCTCGCCACGAGTATCGGCGGCAAGTTCGTATTGCGCGTCCTACCCAGCCTGGACATTGTGCTGAAGAGATACTTCAAGCGCCTATACGGCGATCCAAAGCGCATCTCGCCGGGAAGCATTGAGGGTTACGCGGCGGGACTCAAAGTTCCCGGCAGCTTCGAGCACCTGCTGCGCATCGTGCGGTCGTGGCATGATGACCTTGTCCTCGTCGAGAGGTCGCTGCCCGCTCTCAGCCAACTGCCTACGCTGCTGCTGTGGGGTTCACGCGACGTCGCCGTTTTCCCCTCTTCGATCCACCAACTGCAACGCCGGCTGAAAAACAGCGCGCTGGTGCTGATGCGCGGAGTCGGCCATCTTCCTTATGAAGAGGTGCCGGAGCAGTTCAACCGCGTGCTTTGCGATTTTCTGCTGCACGATACGCCGAAGACACCACTGGAGATTGCGGCTGGTTCGCGGGTTGGCGTGGCCCGGTAAAAGCGGGTTACAACAGGAAGTAGCGCTGTGCGAAATTGGGTTTGCTCAGGCAAACATCGGCGTGGATGTCTTCTACCTTCTCTAAGGGCGCATAGCGATCCGTTTTGATCGTCTGAAAGCAGTACGTGCAGATGCTTTCCTTCTCAGACTTTCTGGTGAACTGGGAGTTTGTATCGGATTGCTGGTCGCTCATAATGGCACCTCAGAAACCCGCAGGGTGGAATTAACGCGGCAAGCCTTAATTGCGTTGAGACCCTGCGGGCTACCTACCACCTACGCGGATCAGTATTCCTTGCAGGCAAGAGCGCCGTCTGTGACCGGCGTCACGTAGCGGAATGCCAAATCTCACATCATGAACAGACCGGGGTCGCGCGGCACTCCGTCGCGCGAGTGCCGGATGTCAAAGGAGCTTCCGTCGCAATAGGCCAACCAGTCCGAGGATGCCGGAACCAAACAGCATGATGCTGCTGGGTTCGGGGGCTCCGCCCGGCGCGCAGCCGCCACTTGAACCTCTCCCGCCAGAGCAATCACCGGTGGAAATGGTGAAAGCTTCCGAAGGGATCGTGCCCACTTCAGTCTCGGAGGCCATCGAGGGGCAGCCGTTCGACTTGCAACCTTGGCCGCTGTTCTCATCCCAGTAGACTGGGCCGCCGCCGAGCATATTCGCGTTCTGCAGGTTGAGCCAGTAGGTGCTGCCCCGGGTCAAGCCGCCGCCGTCGGTGGTCACCGTAATCAGGTCGATGTAATAGCCGTACTGGTTGTAGGAGATGAATTTGTCGGTCAGGTCGCTGCCGCTGGCCGTACCCGATCCAAACAGCGTCCCACTGTTCTCTCCGCTGGTGATCGACCATTGCACCGACAGTACGGGGCCGCTAGTGCCGCAAACATATAGAGCGCAGGGGCCCACTTGGTACGGGCTCTCCCAGACGCCGAACTGGAAATCGAAACCGTAGCCTGGGTAAGGGGCTACGAAAGTATCACTGACGACGTAGCCGAAGTTAATGGTCCACGCATCGGTGTTGCCGTTGATTGGACCGTTGTCGTAAACCTGAGTCCGCGCTGGAACCGTCCCCAACGCCAGGCAAACAATTGCGAGGCAAGCCATACGCAGTTTCATGGGGAAAGCCCTCCGTGTGAAGCCGGGCTTGGGTGATATTTGACTCTCAAGCAAGATCGCTGTCTGTGACGGCGCTCACCGGGCGGTGGTTGACGGGCAGTTCTTTCAGGCAGCGATGGTATCGCCCTTCATGCAAAGCAGATCACTCGCTGACTAAAGTCAGCTCGTGATGACAATTCTGGCGTCGCCGCTGCAGCTTCTTCCCGAACCCGAACTCCATATCGGGAAAGTTCCCTGAATGGGCCGGCTTTCGCTCGCAGTCATTCTTCGCCTTTTCTTCGTATCTCACTCGTGCGCTAAAACTTAAACGCCGCGCCAAGCTCCCTCCGTAACTGGTACAGGAGTTGCCTTTTATGCCGATGTTGTTGGCATCGACATGGCGACAACAGAAAGCAGTGCGGTGGGAACTATGCTTACTCCTTCGATTCCTGCGATCGCTCCGATTGAGGCAGCATCGGCGCCCAAGCCGGTCATTCTTCTAGTGGAGGACGAGTCCATCGTGCGCGAGGTGACGCGCGAAGTGCTGGAACGCGCCGGCTACCAGGTGCTGGAATCCGACGGGCCAGGGGAGGCGATTCGCCTGGCCGAAGCCCACCGGGGGCGCATAGCGCTGCTGTTGTCCGACGTCGTGATGCCGGGGATGAACGGCATTGAGCTGGCGCGGTTGATTCAGGAACGACAGCCACGGCTGGCGACCGTATTCATGTCCGGTTATGCCAGTCCCGCCGTGTTGCACCCGGCGGCGCGAGATGTGCGCAGCACCTACATCCAAAAACCGTTCACGGTGGATGCGCTGCTGGCGGGGGTGACGGAGGCGCTGGGGAAATCGAGCACGCCTTCGAGGCGCGCGCAGCAATGCTGCGATTAGAGCTTCGCATTTGTCATTACGAGCGCCCGGCTGCTGGGCGCGAGGAATCTGCTTTTCTCTCCGCCGCCGAAAAAAGCAGATCCCTCGACTCGCGCTCAGTTGCTGCGCTTCCTCGCGCTCGCTCGTGATGACAATCAAGAGTGGTCGCATTCGGCACGACTGAACAGGTCGCTGAAAAAGCCGGTCGTTGGCTTTGTTTTGTATCAGGGCACGGCTTTAGCCGGGCCGTAAGGGACCACCATCATCAGGGCTTCAGCCCC
>JBKQKT010000009.1:0-3239 GCA_052147365.1 Candidatus Korobacteraceae bacterium
CTACAACTTTGAGGTGGTCGTAAATCCATATTTCGTGAATTACATTGACGGCAATACGATTAGCGTGTCGTCGACTCCGGGTGGGCCGACGGTGACCCTCACTAACGGAGGCTCCGGCACACACACCCTGACGCAGCGCCTCCGCAGTCCCTATTGGGCACATAACTACCAGGGCGGCGACTCAGCAAGTTCGGGCGCCCCAGCCTATGTCCAGCAGCTGGTCACATTCTCCAATGGATCGACTCCCATGGAAATTGAAGTGCCGTACTGGGAGATGCACATGGTAGCAGGCGCATCGGTCGAGAGCGTGTGCCCGAAGATTAAGAACACGGATCTG
This sequence comes from Candidatus Korobacteraceae bacterium, assembly GCA_052147365.1. GTDB lineage: Bacteria > Acidobacteriota > Terriglobia > Terriglobales > Acidobacteriaceae > Bog-257. The sequence goes on from JBKQKT010000009.1 coordinate 338, forward strand.
AGCTTGACAACCATCTCGTGCACCGCCGACGGACTGACCTACACCGAAGTAGACGATGGCGGACTCTCGGGCGTCTGCTCGGTCAATTCATCCGGCAACGTCACTCCGATCATGCCCGGCTGGTGTCAAGTCCACGTCCAGTGCGCTGCCTGCGCGGCAAATGGCGTATCGCTCCCGACCGTTACGGTTTATATCCAGGTCCATTCCGGCTCGGTGACTTATCCGCACTTCACCCACGGCGGCACGGTCACTAATGCTTTCAGCCCCGGCAATTCTTTCTTTCCGCTTTCGGCCTGGTTCCTGAACGTGGTGAACGCAACGCCGTACAACTCCAACGCCGCAACCCGTCCCTTGTGGTACGGGCCGATGATGCAGGAAGCGAATCTGAACAGCTCGATGATCGCGCCGGACGCAAGCAATTCCGCCTTAGGGAACCCCGGCACGACGTCGTGCTTCTCTTCGTCATGGCCAACCGCCTTTCACGCCTATGAGGCCGCATTTGCGGCGCAGTACGGAACATATTTCGAGCTGGACACCGAGAGCATGGAATGGGGATCCAATGCATCCGCGTTTCTGGCGGCGTTTTTAAACAACATCGGTTACAACCGTCAAAGCTGTTATTCCGGGTTCATGAATCAACTGATCAGCGAAGGCCGCACCTGGAGGACGTTCAGCTACGACGAGCTCAATGCGTATATGGCAGGCGCAGCCCCGTTCCGAAATCCAAATCTCGGATCGGCGGATTTTCCAACCATCACTGTGAGCGCCGGCGTGGCCACCTACAATGTGACGGAAACGTTCAGCGGGGTGTGGAATCAAGCGGCAGGTACAGGGTCATGGATCAAGGTGGCGGGCGCGGTAACGAATAGCTGTTTGAACGGCTGGTTTCCCGTGACTGGCATTACAAGCATCGCGGGCCTCGGCGGTACCGGTACAAGTTTCACAACCCCAACAACCTGCGCCAGCGGAACTTACACCGAATCGACAACGCAGCTTTATCACTACTGGGTCTCCGCTGCCAATCCGGGCGGAGAGAACGCATCCACTCTCCCGAGGTTGGTGGGGGTGTCGGATACGAATATCCAAAACTGGAACAACACTTACTTCACCCAGATCGTGGTGAGCGGCTGCAACGGAACGACCTGCACGGCTGAGTTCTATATGCCCGGTCATGCCATAGCCAACGGTCAAGCGATCCGCGTGCAAGGCTCGGTGAATAATCTGAACGTGGTTGCGCCGGTGACGGTGATTGACACAAGTCATTTCTCAATCTCTTACCGCAGCCTGTTTGGAACACTGCCATCGAACGGAACCTACACTGCAAGCAACGATGCCAACCTGTACCTCACCGTGGATGGCAACTTCCCGCCGACTCCTTTTCTGAGCCTGCGCAACATCTTCACCAGCATCAGTGGCAACCCTGCAACAACGTGGTCAGCGATAGGATTAACCTACTTCCTGCCCAACCCCGGCGTCCGGAGTTGGGAAGGCAACGCGATCGGTGAGGATGCGGCTTGGCTCTACATCCCTCAACCGCCCGCGCCTATTTTTGGCGCCGATACTTCGGTGTGGGAGATGGCCAACTACTCGCAATCCACCTCCGGACTCGTAGGCCGCGCTTATGAGCTTCAGCCCCGCGCGATGCTTTGGGCCGGGGATCCCGATTACGCCCAGTATTGTCCAAATTTCAGGTTCAACCCGGTCTGTGATCGGCCGCTCCAACTGGACTGGCGGCCGGAAACAATGGTGGCTCAATTGATCGCGATGCTGACGTTGGACGTGAGTGCATTGCGGCTTTACACCTTCGCCGGCAACATGACCGACATGTACAATCTCGATTGCTGTGGCTGGAACGCCTCCGGTACCGGTGTCAACAAGGGAATCAACCCGTTCATCAGCCCGCAGCAGTGGTCGGCGATGGCGCGCACCAATGCGCTCATCAAACTGCGCGAGGATACCGAGCTGCAGCCTCCCGCCAACAAACCTTACATGGGGCCGATGTTCCTGACGGATGCTCATACCAGCTCCACTTACGGCAACCAACTCACCATCCTGTGCGCGTCTGAAATGCCGTACGGCGTTCAGACGGTCACGCTGCCAAGCATCAGCGGCGGATCGATGCTGAAGTACATCCTTACCGGCTACTCGTTGAGCGTCAAGGTGCTCAGCGGCAACCCGAGTGCGGACACGGACGAGTTTTGCAGCATCCCCGGCCGCACCACTACGTATGTGGCGCTGCCGGCATCGCCGGCCGTGAATCCGATGGACAATATCACGTTCTCGCCTCCCAGCCCGCTTCCTTTTGGAGCATCCAAATTTTTGCTGCAGGTGGGCTATTATCGGCGGGCAATGGAAGACGACCCGGTCACCGATTGCACGTCAGGGTGCACTATCCAGGTGGATCATCACAATACCGCGGCGTGGTACCGGGTGATCTACGCGGATTCGAACAATCTGCCGGTGAGTATCGGGGATCCGATACAGATTGCCAGTCAAGGAGGGAATTGAACGGCAGAATTCAGAATCCAGAATTCAGAATGAAGGTGCAGGCGAAGCGCCTGTTGTATTCTGGATTCTGACTTCTGGATTGTGAATTCTTCCGTTGTTCGACCACCCCAGCACGCGAGCCCGCATGGTGGAGGTGAGCGTCGCCGCGGCGTCCTGGATGTAGCCACGCAGCGGCGTGGTCCACACATAGGGAAGCACCAGCAGCAGATAAACTAGGCCAACGATGGACGCTGAGAGCACCAGGTGCAGCAGATCGGGCGCTCCCAGCCAATTGCGAACGGCCAGCGCGACGGCCCCGGTGACGGCAAAGCGCCAGAGGAACGGCAGGTACGGCCGGCTAAGCTGCCCGAACGATATTTCGAGTGTCCGGGAGAGCATCAGGAAATCGGCGGGG
>JBKQKT010000010.1:0-6968 GCA_052147365.1 Candidatus Korobacteraceae bacterium
TGCTGCGGCTTATGATGGAGTTGCGAGAGTTGCCGGTCACCGCGCTTCGCCATGAATCGTAGCTCCAGGCAAATCTGAGATCGACATGCCAAAGCCCAACTCTGCTACCAAAGCCACGAAGAACCAGGCCGGGCGGTTTGCTGTCGCGATTCTCGCTGCGGGCAAGGGCACGCGTCTAAAATCGCGTTATCCAAAAGTTCTTCACGAAATCGCCGGCAAGCCTCTGCTGGCGCACGTGGTGGCAGCGGCCGCGCAGATTGTTCCCCCGCAAGACATTTTCGCCATCATCGGGTACCAGGCGGAACGCGTACGGCAGGCGCTGGCGCCGACCGGCATCAACTTTGTGCTGCAGCGTGAGCAGCGTGGCACCGGGCACGCCATCATGAAGGCGCGCGATACATTGCAAAGTTTCGATACGGTTCTTGTGCTGTCGGGCGACGTTCCCCTGATACAGCCGGAAACCATGACCCGCGTCCGCGACTTCCACACTGACAACCGCGCTGCGATGACCATTCTCACTGCCGAGCCTCACGACCCAACTGGCTATGGCCGGGTGTTGCGCGAGGTCACGAAGGGAAGGGAAACCGAAGAGGTGGAGCGCATCGTTGAGCAGAAGGCACTGCAGAAGAGGGAATCGGGGCTACGCGAAATCAACTCCGGCATTTATGCCTTCGCAACTGTGCCGCTGTACGCGCACATTGGCCAGCTCACGACAGACAACGCGCACCAGGAGTTCTACCTCACGGACATGGCGGAGCTCTTGCGAAAATCTGGCGAGAAAGTGGTGGCCTTGCGCGCACCGGATTCGAGCGAGGTGCTGGGCGTCAATACCCGTCTTGAACTGGCACAACTCGACGCCAAGCTGCGCGACCGGAAGGCGCGCCAGTTGATGGAAGCAGGCGTCACCATCTTTCGCCCGGAAACGTGCGACATTGATGCCGAAGTCCAGATTGGCTCTGACACGGTAATTGAGCCGTTTGTGCAAATCATCGGAGACACGAAGATCGGTGCTGACTGTCGCATTCGCTCGTATTCTGTCATCAGCAATTGTCAGATCGGCGACGGCGTGCTAGTTCGTCCAGGCTGCATCCTGGAAGACTCGACCGTTCGCGATGGAGCGCAATTGGGACCGTACTCCCATCTCCGGCCCGGCAGCGACATCGGCGAGGGCGCGCACGTTGGCAACTTCGTTGAAACTAAGAAAACCCGGCTCGGCAAAGGCTCAAAGGCGAACCATCTCACATATCTTGGCGACTCTGAAGTTGGAGAGAACGTCAACGTTGGAGCGGGCACTATCACCTGCAACTACGACGGCGTGAACAAGCACCAGACGGTGATCGCCGACGGCGCGTTCATCGGCAGCGACGCCACACTGGTTGCGCCGGTGCGAATTGGCCGCGGCGCCTATGTCGGCGCAGCTTCTTGCGTCACCGAGGACGTTCCCGACGACGCGCTGGCTATTGGTCGAGGCCGCCAGGTCAACAAAGAGGGCTGGGCGGCTGAGCGCCTCGTAAAGCTGAAGAAGACGACCGCCCGTTAGACGTTAGTCCGCTCGAGCAAACAAAAGGGGAGGCACCACGCCTCCCCGGTTTTCATCCACAAAACCGACTATTGTTGTGGCGGCTGCGCATGTCCCGGAACGGTAATCGCCGAGGCCAGCTTGAAGGTGACGGCATGCTCAGCCGGAATCTGCAAATCCTTATTGCCGGTGAACGCCGCTCCCGCGGTGCCAGCGCCAGCGCCGACCAGTCCGCCGATGAGAGCGCCTTTGCCGCCGCCCGCGATGCCGCCAATCAGTGCTCCGGCCCCAGTACCGCCGCCGACCGCAACTGCTGTGCGCTTGCCCTTACCTTTGGCGATCACCGTGTAGTTTGAGGTCTGGATATGCTCAGGCGCGCCCCCCACGTTGATCGCGGTTAGGGAGATGGTCAGCACGCCTTCTCCCTTGAATTTCCCGGGCGACTTTGCCTCCACCACGGTACCAGTTACGCCCGCGCCGGATGGAATCGCAACCTCACCGTGCACCGCTACCGAACGCGCCAGGGTGCCGGTGAAAGTATCGCCGTCATTGGCCGTTTTCGTGTCAATGGTGCTTCCCATACGCACCACAATACTGGCGCCAGCCGGAACCACGATCGGCGGGGGCGGAGGAGGCGGCTCCGGTGCCGGAGGCGGCGCCATCTGTTGTGCAGGCGCCTGAGCCATTTGCTGACCCTGCGCCGGTGCCATCTGCTGGCCCTGCCCAGCCATCTGGCCCCCTGCTGGCTGGCTTCCCTGGGCTTGGCTGGAAGTATCGGTAGCCGCCGGCGGATTCTGGCTTTGTTCTTTCTTGCTACACGCAGCAAGACTGAGAATGAGAGCTGCGCTGAGCATCAGCGCTGCGATTCGGGAACGCATGACTTTATTTTCCTTTCGTTGTGATACCGGACCAGGATTCATCGAGCCGCCTTTCGCATAAACGCAACACAATGCTGCCTCGTCCAAACCGCGGACAGGAGGAAATCCTACAGGACGAAATCGCGGAGGACCTGGCTTCAATCATCCACAAGAAACCACAAAAATTGTAACCCGTTTGTCCTGCTTTTGGCCTTCTTCAGTGTGACTCATCGGGAGCCGCGATCTGCGCAGGCTGGGGATCTGGTGCCCTCTCCCGCAGCGCCAGATAGCCCAGCACGCCTGAGATGAGGGAAGCTACCAGCACCGCTGTCTTGGCTTCCGCCAGATACAGGTCGCTCTCAAAGGCCAGCGAACTTATGAAGATTGAGACCGTAAAGCCGATGCCCGCCAGCAGGCCAACCGCGCCAATCTGTCGCCAGGTTACACCGTTGGGAAGCTGGGCAAAGCGCCAGCGCACCGCCAGCTTCGAGAAGCCCAGAACGCCGATCAGTTTGCCGGCCACAAGTCCCAGCAATACACCCCAGGCGACCCGGCTGGTCAGTAGATCGCGAAAAATTTCGGTTGAAAACGTAACTCCCGCATTGGCCAGGGCGAACAGCGGCAACACCAGGAACGAGACCCAGTCGTTCAACTGGCGTGTCAACCGGTCAGACGCGGACTCTGTGCTCTGCACCAGCGCCTCGAATGAGCCCAGCAGGTTCTTGGCCTTCTTTTCATCCCCCTCCGCGAGGGCCTTGCGAAAGCGCACCACCATGCCGGCCCCAACTTCCTGAAATTCCTTCAGCGAGAACGGTGCGGTCGTGGGAACCATGAACCCCAGGATTACGCCCGCGATGGTGGCATGAATCCCAGATCGCAGGATCGCAACCCAGAATCCAACCGCGAGAACGAAATACACGATTGGCTGCGAAATCCCCAGGCGCAACATCCCAAAGATCAGTCCGAGCAGGAACAACCCGACAATCAATGAGCCGACGTCCAGCGACCCGCTGTAGAAGATGGCAATCACGGCGATAGCGCCAATATCGTCGGCAATGGCGAGCGTCAGCAGGAAGATCTTCAGCTCCTGCGGCACACCCTTTACCACGCCCAGCACGCCCAGTGAAAATGCGATGTCGGTCGCCATCGGAATGCCCCAGCCGTGCTGGCTGTCGCGTCCGTGGTTCAGCAGGGCGTATAGCAGCGCCGGGACGATCATGCCTCCCAGGGCCGCAACGATCGGCAAGGCCGCGCGCCTCATGTCGCCAAGCTCGCCATGCACAATTTCGTGCTTGATCTCCATGCCGACGAGGAAGAAAAAGATGGCCATCAGGGCGTCGTCGATCCACTGGTGCATCGGCAAACGGAGGTGTGAAAGCGCCAGCTCCATCTCCCACACGTGGTGGTAAGAGTCGTGCCAGGGCGAATTGGCCCACACCAGCGCGGCGATGGCGGCCGCCAGCAGAAATATGCTGCTGATGCCCTGGGTATGGATGAATTGCTGGACGGGCATGACCAGCGCGCGTGTCACCAGCGACTCGCGCCGCTGGATCTGCAGTGCTCCAAAGGTCCGAGGAGGGATTCCCATAGTTTGTAACCGGACGCGCAACCTACGCCGCGGCACTGCCGTAATTCAATCCGCAAATGCGGTTTACGTCAACCGATTGGAATCGCTATGACAAATTACCAGAACCCGTCACTCATTTCACAAATCGCATGAGATGCGGTTTGTATCAGGGCACGGCTTCAGCCGTGCCGAAACGTTTACTTCTCCCGTGGTCTTTAGCCCTGTCCGCAGCGGCTAAAGCCGTTATCCTGGGTTGCCGGCGCGGCACCACTGGAAAGCCTGCCCTGAGCGAAGCCGAACGGTCGTGCCCTGATACAAATCTAATCTGCCGCTCGCTGTGTAGAGAAGAGGCGATTCGGCTATTCTGATAAACGCATGAACGCAATCGTTCGCAATGTGCTGCTGGTGTTCGCCGCACTACTGCCCATCGTCAACCCCTTAGGCATGGCGCCCATCTTCGCTGAAATGACGCTGGGTTACTCCGAAAACATTCGCCGCACCGTAGCCATGCGGGTTGCCGTCAACTGTACTGTGCTGCTGGTGGCATCTCTCTTCATCGGTTCCTACATCCTGCAGTTCTTTGGCATCAGTCTGGCGGCGGTGCAAATGGGCGGCGGGCTGCTGGTCACCATCGCCGGCTGGCGCATCCTGAATCAGCAGGACGATTTGAAGCAGCGCCAGCTTGACAGTCAACCCAGCACGGACCGGATTCTTTCGCAAGCGTTCTATCCGCTCACCATGCCACTCACTGTCGGGCCGGGATCAATCGCCGTTGCGATAACGTTAGGCAGCAATCTGCATGAAGAGAACCACCTGCAATTGATTGTCAGTGCCCTGGCGGCTGTCATCGGCATTTTGCTGATCGGCGTGACCATCTTCCTGTGCTATCGCTTTTCCGACAAACTGGAACGGCTGCTGGGCCCGAACGGCACTAGCATCCTCATCCGTCTGTCGGCATTCATTGTGGTCTGCATCGGCATCCAGATCATGTTCAACGGGCTGGACGATTTCTACCATTACCTGGTGACCAGCCCAAAGTGAGCCGACTTCCGTACAATCAAATCTGCATGGTTGTCCGCAGACTTCTTCTCATTCTCTTGTTGGTCATCGGATTTCAAGCCTGCTCGCATCAACCCGCTGCCAAGCGCTACGAACTACAGGGCCGCGTGGTAGCTGTCGATCCCGGTGCCCACCAGCTGACGATCGCCCATCAGGATATTCCTGGCCTGATGGAGGGTATGACCATGCCGTTCACCGTCAGCGAGAAGGACGCCTGGGTATTCAAGTCCATCGCGCCGGGCTACCAGGTGCATGCCACGCTCGTTCTCAGCGATCACGCGGAGCTGCAAGACCTCACCTTCTCCAGGAGCAGCGACACCCAGAGTGACGGCACCTCGGCCTTGCGTATCCCGCAACCCGGTGACGAACTGCCCGACTTCACCTTGGTCAACCAGAATGGGAAGCCCATCAGCTTCCGACAGTTTCGCGGTAAGCCGTTGCTGCTCACTTTCATTTACACCCGTTGCCCGTTTCCTGATTACTGTCCGCGAATGAGCGATCACTTTGCCCAGGTACTGCAGCAATTGCAGAAAGACCCGAAAGCATTCAGCCAGACTCAATTGCTTAGCATCAGCATTGATCCCGAGCACGACAAGCCTGCCATGCTGCGCAGTTACGGCGAGCGCTACGTTGGCCGCGTCGATCCCAGCTTCGCGCATTGGGAGTTCGCCTCTGGATCGCCGGAGCAGGTACGCAAGACTGCCGACTTCTTTGGACTGGCCTACAACCAGAAAGAAGGCCAGATCGTTCACGGGCTGGTGACCGTCCTCGTCGATAAGGACGGTAAAGTGGTCAAGGTATACTCAGGAAATGACTGGAATCCTGACCAGGTCGCTGCTGATTTCGTCGCCGCTATTACGGGATGACTGCGTGACCGGTCAGAGCACAAACAGAATTCATATCTCTCTACGCAAGGAGCTTTCATGGCACAGACGACAAAGCTAAACGAAATCATCAAGGGCATCGACTATGCGATGCTGACCACTATCCGTCCCAACGGACGTTTGCACAGTTGCCCCATGGCAACTGCGGAAGCCGATGGCGACGGCGTGCTCTGGTTTTTCACCGGCAACAATAGCGAAAAAGTGGAGGCAATCAAGAGCGATCCGCGCGTGAACGTCGCCTACTCTGACTCCAGCAGTGAGCGCTATATCTCCATCACTGGTAGCGCTGAGCCGGTGCGTGACCATGTCAAGGCGAAGGAGGTGTGGACTCCCCGGTACGATGCGTGGTTCCCCAAGGGCATCGAGGACCCAAACCTCATCCTGCTGAAGGTTCACATTCAGGCTGCCGAGTACTGGGACGAGACCGTGGGACGCATGGTACCCGTTGCCGGCTTCGCCAGGTAGCCGCAATCGGTGATATCTTCTTTTCCCGTGGCTTCCAAGAAACGCATCGCAGTTATTCCTGCGGATGGCATCGGCAGGGAAGTCATCCCCCAGGCCATCGAAGTGATCCGCGCCAGCGGCGCGCCCGTTGAGTTCACCGCCTTCGACTGGGGCGCCGACCGCTACCTCGCTGACGGCAGCACGGTCCCCACCGACGGCTTCCAGATGCTGGCCCGCGACTTCGACGCCATCTTCGTCGGCGCGCTCGGCGATCCCCGCGTGCCCACCAACATCCATGCCAAAGAGATCTTGCTCGGCATGCGCTTCAAGATGGATCTCTACGCTAACGTCCGTCCCGTGCGCCTGCTCGACACTTCGCTGTGCCCGTTGAAAAACGTCACAACTGGCGTTGTTAACTTCACGGTCATCCGTGAGAACACCGAAGGCGTTTACACCGACATGGGCGGCAACTTCAAACTGGGGACTGCCGACGAAGTCGCCACGCAGGAGGACATCAACACGCGCCGCGGCGTGGAACGCGTCATTCGCTTCGCCTTCGAGTACGCGCGCGCGAACGGCCGCAAGAAAGTGCTGATGTCGGACAAGTCTAACGTCATGACTTTTGCCGGCGGCTTGTG
>JBKQKT010000011.1:0-4199 GCA_052147365.1 Candidatus Korobacteraceae bacterium
TGTGTTCCAGAGCGTCGGTCACGACGGCCTCCAGGATTCCGCAGGAAGTAACCATCGCCAGCTCAAAATCTCCCTGGTCGAGAGCGTGCCGGCCTTCGGTGTAGGCCTGCTCAAGGACGGAGCGAAGCTCGGGATCGTGAACGAAATCGAACCGGTGGGGCTGCGGCGCCTCGGCTGCCATAGAAGTGACGATTCCGGAGAGCGAAGCAACGGCTTGCTCCAGAACATCGAGCAACCGCTTGACGATCTCGGCCGGCGGCGCCCCTTCGACCGCGTCGCCAGTACCTGATGAGCGTACAAGGAAGGCTTCGCTGAGGGACCGGGCGAGCCAATGGGCTTTGCTGCCTCCGGACAATTGGTTGACCGTTACCCCACAGTCTTCCTGCCAGGCACGAGTAGCGGCCATCGCTGTGCTGTTGGAAGGATCGGTCGCGAGCAAGTCCCGAAGCTGACATCCGCGGCGGATCAGGCCATCGAGATGGGACAGGTAAGTCTCGATCTGCGCTTGCAGGTTCTCATCCATCAATCACGTCTTCGCTGTGCCTCTGAAGGCTGGCAACGTTTGGGTTCACTACAACAAGATGGTAACTTACAATCGCTGGCGTCAGCAGTCTGCTGGCTAGGACCCACCAGTTAGATGCGCAGCGCTCTGGAGGAACTGTGCGATATTGCTTCGTATTATCTTGCATTGCAGGGCTGACGGCTCTGGCTCTTGCTCAAGAACCCGCCATGCCACCTAAGGCCGGGGTGAATGGTCAATCCGCCAGCACTACTGCCGAGCCGGGTCTGAAGGAGATGTTTGAAGCAAAGGTAAAAGCCGAATGGGAGGCGCTCAAGAACAAGGACAGGAAGGCCTATGCTGAGTTGCTGGACGATGACTACCAAGGGGTCGAGGTCGATGGCATGGGTGAGCGGAACAAGATCCAAGTCTTAAACGCACTGGCAGGAGAGAATGTCTTCAACTACACCCTGTGGGGGTTCAAGCTGATGCCGCTGGGACCTGATGCTGCCATGGTCATCTACGAAGTCACCATTCAGTTTCCCCCCAAGGCACAGATACGCTTCTCAAGGGTGTATATCACGGAGATCTGGGTAAAGCGTGATGGTCAATGGAAGGAACTGCATTATCAGGAAACTCGCGTCAAATAGTCCTCTGTCCGTCTCAGGATAATTGCAACCTGGACAGTAGCGCTGCCATCTACTTTTCTAAAAGGAGGGCCCCTTATGAGAAAACTATGGTTTGCTTTGCTGCTTTCGAGCAGCTTCCTCCTGGCGCAAAGCAGTCTAGGCCAGGACAGCTCGAAGGATTCCAAAGGACAGGTCACCGTACGAGGCTGCGTCAGCAGATCCAGCGGCGATTACGTCCTCACCCAGACGGACCCGGCAAGAACTTACGAACTTCAGGCTACGGGCAAAACAAAGCTTGGCCAATACCTGGGACAAGAGGTGGAAGTGACTGGCAGGAAATCGCCTGCGCTGGAAACAAGCTCTGACGCCATGGCAAAAATGGGTTCTCCAGCCTCGACGACGCTAACCGTTACCTCGATCAAGACCATTGCGAAGGAATGCACCGTACGCTAAGTCCCCGGAAAGTAGGGGGGACCTAGCCACAATCCGGGGGCATCGCTTGGATCTCTGACTCCGAGGTGCATGGACGTTTATGTTGTGCCGGCTCCATAAACGTCGGCTTGCTGTAGCGCAGAACCCACAGCCCCTCGTTGTTGGTGAGATAGATTAAGCCATGCCCGCTGTCGGGGAGGAGACTGGTAACCCCGTTAAATTCCTCAATCGTTTTCGGATTGCGGGGATTGCTCATGTCCAGCACGCGAACGGTTTCCGTGGGATGGCTGCTACTGGTAAGAGTGGTGGGTTTCCTCTCCGGCGCGGCGGCAATGGCAACGTCAGGGCTGACCATCTCCAGGGTCCCCGTGGTGGCCTTCATCGACTCTGCGGTTCGCTTGAGCAGATGGGGAAACTCCGGGTCGGTTACGTCCACAATCATGAAGCCCTGCTTGGAAGCCTGTTGCACGTAGAGGTAATTCTTGTCCTTATCCTTTTGCAACAACATCTGATTCCCCGTCGCCTGAGGAAGAGGCAGGTGTGCGATCACGGTCGCAGGCACATCTGTGGGCCGCTCCTGGGCAGGCGATAACACGACGGCACCCAGGAGCAACGCCAGAACTGCGATCCCGCTACGTACGACGGCATTTCGGATGATCTGCATAGGTCACACCAACTTCATTTGTGATGCTTGCCGCGTCAAACTATACCACAGGTATTTGCCGGCTAGGGCCCCGTGGACCCTAGCCAGCCAGTCACTCGCTCATTGTTCCGCGTACACGCCGATACAACCGTTGCTGCTCTGCGTCGTGCATAGCCCACCGGCCTGTAAGGGCACAAATGCGTGGTTCGTGCTGGGATCAACCGCGACGCTGTGCGAGTTCGAATTGGTGGCGACGTTCTGTATCCAGCGGTTTGTGCCAGCATCGATCACGCCTAAGACCGGGCCGTTAGGCATGTCTCTCGCGGCCACGTAATACCGGTTGTCGCCCGGGTTGTACCAGATCTCGTCAACGCCGCCGACGTTGGTGATTTCGGCGAGGATGGTGCCAGCAGTTCCGTCAATTATGTACTCGTTGGGAGGGAATGCCTCGCCGTCATGGTCCGCACAACCTACGAGGAAGTTGTTACCCGGACCTTGAGTGATGCTAGTCGGCATGCAATTCGGTGTCACAAAGCTGTTGACCACCACCGGCCCATTCGGATTTCCCAGCCGCGGATCGATTTCGTCGACGCCTCCAATGTTGAGCACCGGGATGGAGTTGGAATTTGTGAGCAGCAAGTGACCGGTGCTGGGATTCCAGGCCATCCCTCCCAGACCGGCAGGCGCAATGGCGCCAGAGCAAGTACCGCTAGGGGCGGATTGATTACAAAAACCCCCGGCGTTTACGTCCAGTATGGGCCCGTGATGACACGGGATGGTGTACTGTACGCCACCCGGCGTTATGCCCACCCCCGGAATCCCCGAAGCCAATGATCCGGAAACGCCACCAAATGTCTGGGGATTGGACGGATCCGGGCATGGGAACGTACCTCCAACCGTATCGACCGGAACAATCGTACTAAGCCCCATCCCTCCGGACGCCGTACCTCCGGCCCCGTCATAGTAGATTTGCCCAATGATGCAACTTGGGGGATTAAACGAAGCGCCTGGAGCCGGAGCCACGGGCGTGGTCAACGTCCCCTGCGCGGGATAAGGGACGGGCAGCGGCGGGGCTGGGTAGGGGCCGTAAGGCGTGGCATTATCTATTGGAAGACAGTGCTGCTGCGCCACTGTTCCTGTCTTGTTCACGATGTTCGACATGTCTATCAAGGTAACGAACGGCAATCCCGGATCGCCGTTAATGACCGCCAGCACCTGGTGCACCGGGTCGTAGGCCATCTCGTCGGCCCGGTCATCTCCACAAATGGCGTTGGAGCCCGCTTCTCCGTTCCAGGAGGCGACACAGGGAGCTATGCCCAGCGGACCGTCATAGTCGGGCGCGAGGCCGGTGGGGATGGTGGCCAGAACCATGGGCGGGGTCGGGGGATTCATTGCCAAGTTCATAGTGGTCAAGTCGAAAACTACGACGGAAGCGCTGCCATTCCCGGTAAACAGTACCTTCCCGTCCGGGGTTACTTCTTCGCCATCCGGGCCGGACATTGGATTTACGCCGTTAGAGCGTGAAGCGCAGCACTGTGCGCCGGGAAATCCCCCAAAATTGCCGTTGGCGCCGAAGCCGGAAGCCAGGTGAAAGGGAGCATTCCTGCAACCGAAACGGGTGAAGTTGCCAAGCACCGAAACCATAGGGGGAATACTGGGATCGCAGGGACTAGCCTGGTTGCCCGCGCCAGTGACTGCGTTGGAGCCTTGAATCGCATTCACAGCCAGGTTCTGGTTTGTATCCACCACCACCACAGCCAAGCCAATGCGGTCCGAGACGTAGTCCAGATGCGTGGCTGGGTTGATCCAGCTGATGTCGAAGGAGTTGAATGGTCCACCGGGCTCGCCGTTAGGATTGTGCTCCGGCACCGGGATATTGAGGATGTCGGTGTAACCGCTGGTGGTGGGAGTACCGCACGTGGGACAGCCGTTGACCCCCCCGCAGCCGATCTCGATCATAAGTACAGCCGCCAGCAGAGTAGTAAGCAGAATTCTC
>JBKQKT010000012.1:0-3585 GCA_052147365.1 Candidatus Korobacteraceae bacterium
ACCGTAGGCGAGCTTGCGGCCCTGGGGAGGGATGTAACCCTCACCTTCATCGCAATCGGGGCACAGCGGGGCGGCAGGCGTCACGGCGCATGGTCTAAATGCTTCCGTCACCCCGTCCAGAAGACGATGCTGCGGTTTGGCCGGCGCAAGGGGTCGAACGGCTTCACCGATGGCTGGAAAGATATTTGGCGGGAGCAGACTGACATTGCGGCGGCGCGATGGCTAGACCAGATGCAGGCCGATGACGTGTTGACGGATTTGATTCAGTCGAGGACGGTCCCGTACCGGAAGGACGATGCGCGGATCGCTCAGGCGAAGTCGGACATGTTTACGATTCTTCCGCAAATGGAAAAGGCGTCCCCGGACGACCCAATGAGACGCCACTCCTGCGATGATCCGATCAGGGGCCAGTGTCCGTGGGCCTTCCTCTGCTGGTCGTCTACTGAGGCATCGGTGGAGGACTTGGGACACCTTTTCGCACGACGCGCTTCCCCATCGCCTTAACGGCGACTTGATCGAGTGCGGCAATCTGAGCCTCTGCATCATTCAAGGCTCGTTCCATCGAAACCGGCTGAGGCTTTGCGGGGGGAGGCGCTACCGGCATGGGAGGCGGCTCAGGCACGGCAACGGCGGTCCTTTCGCGCACCTTCTGCGCGGCTTCGGCGGCGATGGACTCGACCTCATCGTCTTCCATCTTGTCGTAGAATGCTTCGGTCTGGCTGGCGAGCATGAACGTATCCAAGTTCCATCGGCATTCGTAGGCGCGTTTCTCCAAGAATGCCCACAGGCGCAGGTCTTCCGGGCGCTGGAAGGAAAGCTGGACGCGCTTCTCACCTTGTTTGAGTTTTGCCATCGAACGCTACCTCGTATTTCTCGAATCCATTATCGTTCCCCCACTTGCGGATGTAGTACGCTCTCGCGGAGATATTCTCGGCGTCCACTCTGGCTTTGATTGCGAAGTCGGCATTGAGCGTCGAACTAGGGGTGTGCTTCACGTTTAGGCCGCTATCCAGCGTTGGGTATCCGGCTATCCGCAGACGCCGGTACATATCGCATTCCGAGCGGTACCATTTCAGGTTCTCGTCCCACCCACCAACGGCGCGGAACGCCTCCGTGTTGAAGCAGGCCAGCGCATCGTAGTTCGTGAAGAGGACGCTCCATCTTCCCCGCTGAATCATTGCCAGGTCAAAGAGCTTGTCGAGGACGCCTTCGTTGTCTTCCGCGTCCGAGTGCATGAAGAAGTAGAACGGCCTCTTCGCTGCCAATTCCAGCATCATGTTTTGCGTCTGCGAAAAGGTAAGCGGATTCTCCGGGGTGACGATGGTGTGATGGTGAAACTCCGCAGGGAGTTCCTTGCCGGAATTGTTGATGATGACCGGCTCCGTGGTGAGGCGAATCGACAGGGAATCGATGCACAGCTTGAGCAAGTCGGGGCGGTTTACAAATGGGACAAAGACGGGAATCGTTGCTCTCGTGAGGCTCATGCGCATCCCTCCGTACTCCAGATGGTCGTCCCCGGCACGATGCGGAACTTGGGCACACACTCATCGACGGCCCGCTTGATGCCCATCCAGTTTGGCGGGTCGTAGTCGTGGCCGCAAAGAATTCCGTTTTCCTTCAGCAGGGGCATCCATGCCAAGATGTCGGCCTTCACCGCCTCGTAGGAGTGATTGGCGTCGATGAAGATCGCATCGAATCGGATGGTGGTCTTCGTCAGCAGGAAGGCCGCGTCGAGGGACGGCAGCGGAATGGGTAAGATTGGCAGCCCTGCGGTGTTCCCTCTGAACTCCGAGAACAGCCATCCCTCTGGCTTTCCAGCCAGCATGGGAATGTGTTCATGGGAGCCCCTCCACGTATCCACGGCGTACACAGACCCGCTTCCAATGTTGGCTGCGAGTGCGCAAGTGGAGCGACCCATCCAAGAGCCAACCTCAGCAACAATGATCGACTTGCTGGCGACTCGCGCAAGGTAAGTAAGCTCCTCTTCGGTCATCCATCCCTGCACGGACTGAGCGCGTTCGAGGTTCATTTCAGACCTTTCTCAAACCAGTCCATACAAAACGGAAGGGTGCTCACAGTTTCTCTCTAGTCCACGCACTGCCTTTTGATGGTTTAGGGAGAATCAGGCGGGCTTGAGGTATTCCGAGCCACTTCTCTACTTGTTCTGGTATGCCGCTATAAGTGCTGGCATACGGGTACTTCCAGCGTTGAATAAAATCGTCGAAAAGTATCCAGAGTCCTATCAGACTCCACGCGGCTCCAAGACCAATGAAGCCGCCGAGCACCATCAACATTCCAATCGAGACATAGATCATAATCCCTCCTCAAACCAACGTTGCCACGCCGGCCATAGATTTTTCCAGTCAATCCACTCGGGAAGTAAGCTCTTGCGGGCTACCTGAGACGACTCCAAGGATGCCGCTTCTATTTTTTCGGCCCATTCGCTTGCGTTGAAAACTGGTCGTTTCGAGCAGTATGCTCCCTCGTAAAAGAATGCTATCGGATCAACAAGGTACTCCTTGGGGACGTACTCGGCTTGGGCGGCATAGTTGCCAGTGATGACCGGCACGCCGCAGGCCAGCGACTCGCAAATTGGATACCCCCAACCCTCAGGGCCGATGCCCAAAGTGCAATTACAGGCGGAATACATCCAAGCCAACTGTTCGTCGGTGAAGCGTTCTATGGTCACTGCAGCGCGGCTGGCGAGGCCGTAATCGACGATCAGATTACCGATGGACCAGTAGCGATCAATCACATCGGCGTGGCACCATACCCGGAGATCATGGCCCTTGTCGAGAAGGATCTTGCAGGTTTCTATGCCAAGCTGCCAGTTCTTTCGCTCTTGGTTGGTGGCGACGATCCCGACGAGCAGGGAATCGCGTGTGAGTCCAAGAAAACCCTTCTGCATGAATAACTCGCGGGCCTGCTTATGATCGCGGGGGTAAAAGACTTTAGTATCGATCCCATGCGGCAAATGATCGGGGTTTCCGGTGATCTTCGATGAAAAGGCGGAGTAGTCAATCACCCGGTCAAAGCCCTTGTAGGTCTGCGCGATACGGGAAGGCACCTTGCCGTTTGGCCCTTCCGCGTCAATGGCCCCGTAAATCCACTTCTTCACATCCTTGCGCTCGGCAAACTTGCGGAGATGCGGCTGTGGGCAGAGCGTGGGCATACCTAGCCAGTAGAGGCGGCTGGCATCCCATATGACGTGGAGAGTCCCCTCGCGGCCTTGCGCCCAGTCATCCCAGATCGCCGGGAGTTCCGGCACTAGCCAGTTATCGACAGAACTGACATGATATTCCTTGAAGGGGATAGAGCGGCTACCTGGACCGCCATAGCCCACTGAACAAACATCAAAAATGTCAGAGCAGTGCTCGTGGAGCCGTGTCGCCAGATCGCGCGTGATGCGGCCCAGGCCGGAACTGGCGGAAACGGCATCACTCAGGAAAAGGATTGGAGTCTTCACAGTCACAATGTACCACACAACTTCGGCGTATGGTGGCAATTCTTTTGCAATTTGCGGCGATAATGGTTGGCATGAGGAAATTTGCGGCGATTCTCGCTCTCTTGCTGTGGCCTATCCTT
>JBKQKT010000013.1:0-16253 GCA_052147365.1 Candidatus Korobacteraceae bacterium
GGAGAACAGGCGCGCTGCGCAACGCCGCAGCGGTCAACGTAACCGCTGGTTGCATTGTCATTACGAGCGTCCGCTCCCGGCGTGAGAGCCTGCCCTGAGCTTGTCGATGGAAATCTGCTCTTCTGGCACTTCTCCAGAAAAGCAGGTCCCTCGCCCGCCGCCGCGGGCTCGTGATGACAATTTCATGGTGTCACCCAGTTTATCGCCGTTCTCAAGAAGATGACTGCGAAACTCCGTGCCCTCGGTGCCTCCGTGGTGAACACGCCTCCGCCAATTTACAATCGCTGGCATGATTGCGCACCTTCGCGGACGGCTCATAGCCAAGCATCCCAACCAGGCCATCGTTGAAGCCGCCGGAGTCGGCTACGATGTGAACATCACGGTGCCTGCGTTTTCCGACCTGCCTGCTCTCGGCGCCGAAGTTGCGCTGCACATCCACACCCATGTTCGCGAGGACATGATCGCCCTATATGGTTTCCTGCGCGCGGAGGAGAAGCAGCTTTTCGAGAAGCTCATCACCGTTAGCGGCATCGGACCGAAGCTGGCGATCACCATCCTCAGCGGCATGGCGACTGCTGAAATGGTAGGCGCGATTCGCAGCAACGATTTCGCTCGGCTGACTAAGATCCCCGGCATCGGCCGCAAGACCGCCGAACGCATGTGTGTCGAGCTACGAGACAAGCTGGAAGCTTTCGGCGCGCAGCAGCCGGTGGTTTCACATTCGGCGGTGGAAGAAGACGTGATTTCGGCGCTCAGCAACCTCGGCTTCCAGCGCGCCCTGGCCGAGAAAGCTGTCGAACGCGCCGTCCAGTCTGCGGGACGGGAGAACTTCGACGCCATCTTCCGGGCTGCGCTGGGCTCGCTGTCGAAGTGATAGTCGCGGCGAATCCTGTCACGGTAATAGCGAGAACTATTCGAAACCGAGCTCGGTTAGCTCGTCATCGGTCAACGGGTCGAACGCATCGGGTGTCCATGAGAACCGGCCTTCAAAAACCCCGGAGTACGGTCCTTCCGGGGTTCGACGGGAATCACCTTAACGACCGGCTTGCCTCCCCGCGTAATTACAACCTCTTCGCGTTCGCACGCTTCACGGATCAGCTGCGAAAAGTTTCTGGCAGCTTAATTTATCGAATACTTCTTCATCCTTCTCCGTGTGCCCCGTGGGCTCTGTGGTGACAATTCTACTTCCCGATGCAGAACGAACTGAAGATCAGGCTCAGGATATCTTCGGCGGTGGTCGCGCCGGTGATGTCGTCCAGCGGGCGCAGCGCGCTATAGAGGTCGAGCAGGACCATCTCGTGCGGCGTCTTCAGCGGGACGGCTGCGGAGGCCCGGTCGAGCGCCGCAATAGCGTCGGCCACCAACACTTGCTGGCGGACATTGGTGAGAAATCCCGTCTCCTGCTCGGCGCTGTCCCCATGTACCCTTTCGAAAATCATGGATTGCAACTGCGTAATGCCTTCGCCAGTCAGGGCTGATGTGAAAACTGCCGCAGCATGGTCCTTGCCAGGCAGAGTGTTCGTAATCACATCTTTCTTGCCGGCCAACAGGTCGCTTTTGTTGCACACCACAATGCTCGGCCGGTCCCGGGTTTGCTCCAGGAGCTCCCGGTCTGGCACGAATCCGCTGTGCGGGAATTCCGACACGTCGAGCACAACCAGCACGATGTCAGCATCTGCGATTGCCTCCACCGATTTGCGGACGCCAATGCTCTCCGCCTCGTCGAGCGCGGTGCGAATGCCGGCGGTGTCCACCAGGCGCACGGGAATACCGCCGATAGAGACTGTCTCGGTCACCAGGTCGCGCGTGGTTCCAGGCGTGGCGGTCACGATGGCGCGATCACGCTGCACCAGCCGATTGAAGACGCTTGATTTCCCGACGTTGGGCCGTCCCACGATGGCCAGAGTCAAGCCTTCATTGACGACTTTCCCGAAGGAGAAGCTGGCCAGCAGCTCCCGCAGCGGCCTGCGAACCGCAGCGATGTGCGAAAGTATTTGTTCGTCGGAGATTACCGCGACATCGTCTTCGGCAAAATCCACCCCCGCTTCCAGGGTGGCGATCAACTCCATAAGCTTCTGTTTCGTGGGTTGCAAACGCCTGGAAACGGCGCCTGCGAGCTGGCGAGCGGCAACCTGAGCCTGGTAAAGAGTCTGCGATTCGATCAGGTCGCGCACCGCCTCGGCTTGCGTCAGATCAATGCGGCCATTGAGGAAAGCACGCATGGTGAACTCGCCCGGTTCGGCCAGGCGCGCGCCACGCTCGAGTGCTAATTGCACAGCATGTCGAAGTAAAACCGGCGAACCGTGACATGAGATCTCGATGACGTCTTCGGTCGTATAGGAGTGGGGCTTGGGGAAGAAGGTGACGACCACCTCGTCGAGGCGTTCACCCGTGGCCGGCTCAATGAGCTCGCCGAAGTGTGCCCGTCCTGCCTCGGGGTCGCCCTCGTGGGCCAGCCGAAGCATGGGACGAGTGATGTTGCGGGCCTCGGCACCCGAAAGCCGCACCACTCCAATGCCGCCGCGTCCCGGAGGCGTAGCGATAGCGACGATGGTGTCGTCGAGGTTCACAGGAAAATACTGTTCAGCACAGAAGCATGGAGACTAGAAAAATGTGAGCTCTCCTATTTGCCCGTGTCTCCGTGGTAAAGACTTACCGACGTCGCGAAAGTGCTGGCGCCGGGGCCTGGCCCTTGTAATCCTTGGGATAAACCACGACGTGGCGCTGGACAGCCTCGCCAGCGCTCTCAGTGCGCAGGTCCGTACACTCGCGCAGCGCCAGGTGAACGATGCGGCGCTCGCGCGACGACATTGGCGCAAACGCGTAAGGCATGCCACTCTTGCGCACTCGCTCGGCCGCGACATCGGCCGCCAGCCGCAATTCCTGTAAGCGAGCCGAACGAAAATTCTGGCAATCGAAGCTTACCTTCTCATGCTCGTCGGGAGCCAGCCGCAGCATTTCAAGCGAGACGTGCTCGAAGGCGCGCAGCAGTTCTGCCCCATTCTCCAGCACCAGCGGGCTATCAGCGCCGGAGAGTTCCACCAGGATTTCGGGATGTTCCCATTGACGATCGCTTGTGACTGGAGGGTCCACCGTGATTTTGTAGCGCAGGTGGAAGTCTCCGTTAGCGATGACTCCATTTAGGAACTCGCTGATCTTTCTGGCGGCGGCGATTTTATCAGGAATCGGCATAGGCGCTATTTGCTGGCCCTCTTCCGGGCGCGTTTTTCGGCTTCGGCGCGCATCTCGCGGCCCAAGCTGCTGCGGTTCATAATGTACTGCTGCGCGATGGCGATGATATTTCCCACCGTCCAATAAACGCTCAACCCGGAAGGCAGCGAGTAGCTGAAGAAGCCGATCATCAGCGGCATCATCAGGGTCATCATCTGTTGCTGTTTGGGATCCATGCCGGAGTTGGGAGTCATCTTCTGCACCAGGTAAGTGCTGATCACAATCACCACGGGCATGATGAACAGCTTGTCAGGCGAGGAAAGGTCGTGCAGCCAGAGAAACGGGGCCTGGCGCAACTCGATCGCGTTCCCCAGCATGGAGTAAAAGGCGAACAAGAACGGCATCTGGATGACCAGCGGTATGCAACCCCCGGCCGGATTCACGCCTTCTTGCTTGTACAGCGCAGCGATCTCTGCGTTCATCTCCTGGCGCTTTGGATCGCGTATGGGGTACTTCTTGTACCTGTCCTGAATGGCCTTCAACTGCGGCTGCAGCTTTTGCATTTTCAGCGCCGACTTCATGCTGAAGATGCGCAGGGGCAGCAGCGCAAGGTTGATGATGACCGTCAGAATGATGATGTCCATGCCCCAGTTGCTGGCCATGTGCTCGTGCGTCCACTTCAGCCACAGGAACAGAGGGCGGGCGATCATGCTGAAGAATCCGAAGTCCACCACGTCGCGGAGGTCGGGGCCGTTGGTTTGTCCCGGGGCAGTGTTCGAAATGACCGATTCGAGCACGTTGAGCGCCTTAGGCCCGACGAACAGTCGTTCGCGGGTCACCCCCGTCGTGTCACCGACGGCTGCGCCCAGCACTTCGTAGCGGTTAACGCTGTTCGGGTCCGGCTTCTTGGGCTCCTTGGGAACCGCGATGACATCGTGGAAAGTCACCATCACCGCAGTGTCCGGATTGTCCGGCAGGAAAATAGCTGCAAAGAACTGGTCCTGCGGTCCGGCCCAGTTGAAAGGTCCCCGGAGCGTGTTGCCGTTGCTCACCTTCTTGCCGGCGATTCGCTCCGCTTTGCCACCGGCGAGGTAGTCAATGCGCGCCGAGGCATATAACGGGCCAGTGGTCTGGTCGCCGAAGCCGGCCGGCCACGCGGGATAGGCCTGCACCGCTTTGCCGTTTTGCGTGACTTCGGTCTCAATTGCAACTACATAAGTGTCGCCAAACTGGAAGGTCTTGCGGACCGTGACGTCACCGTCGGCATACTCGTAACCTAATGTTCCTGGCGCGGTAACGTTGCCTGTGGACGAGCCGACATAGAGCGCCGAGTTGACCTGATTGCGGAGGTTCTCATCGTAGATGTAGAGGCTTAGCGGCAGCCCAAACTTTGCCGCGTCCTTGTTGACGAGGTCGAGAGGGTTTCCATCCTCGTCCTTGTAATTCTTCAGGACCCACGACTTGGCCTGCGCACCCCGGTTAGTGAAGACGATCCGGTAAGAGTTGTTCTCGACGACGGTCTCGACTTCCACGCTTGCGGACTTGGTAGCGACCTCTGTCTTGGGTGCATTCCCGGCTGCTTTGCCCGGCGCTTTCGATGTCGGTTGCGCGGCCGCGCCGATAGCGTTGGGGCCTGGTTTAGCGCTTTGCGTGGTTTCGATGGGGGCCGGCTTCGGTTGCTGCAATGCCGGTTTGTTCTTGAACAAAAAGAGCTGCGAGAGGATGATCACCGCAAAGGTCACGGCGAACACCAGCAGCATTCGGCGGTCGCCCCCCCCGCCGCCGCCCTCTTGTTGTGGATTGTGGTACTCGGCCAAGTCTTAGCTTCCGTTCAATTATCAGTGCGTATGGAGATGTGCAGGTGCATGGTCCATGCCATCGGGAACCGGGTCATACCCCGCACCGCCGAAGGGATGGCAACGCAACAATCGTGCGGCTGCGAGTACACTTCCGCGCAGCACGCCGTGACTCTCGACAGCTTCCATGGCGTACTCCGAACAGGTGGGCACGAACCGGCAGGCATGCGGCAGCATCGGCGAAATGAACCGCTTATAGCCGCGCAATACGAATTGGACCGCCTGTTTCACTTCTTCTGTCTCGCCACCTGTGCGCGCTGTGTCGCCAAGCCTAAGCCGCGCGAAACTTCGCTCACCAACTCTGCGAAGGGCAAGTTCAAAACGCTCTTCCGCGGATTGAACACCACATCCACCGGGCCTTCGCATGCTGACCAGGAGAGTCGCACCGCTTCCCGCATTCTCCGCTTGATGCGATTCCTCTCGACCGATCCGCCCAGCACTTTGCCTACGGTGAAGCCTATTCGCGGGCTGGCTCCCGCTTCGGGCCCGTCACGCCGCAGATAAAAGACGGTGGCATTTCCCGTGAACTGCCGGCGTCCGCTCTGATAGACCCGCTGAAAGTCGGCGTGTTTGAGCAGATGCTTCGATTTCGGAAACTTACCACCGGCCGTGACGTTTTGAGCCATTCAGCGCTCCGTCGACCCGCCGGGTCCACCTGTTGTTGCGGCCGAGTCTTGCGGCCCCCAATGATCCTTCTGGAAATGGTGCGATAACGAAGAACTCAGCGGCCATCACCCAGGCTTTCGGCCCCGTCTATGATTTACTCGCGGTGGCCAGCCTTCACGGAGACGCGCTTGCGTCCCTTGGCGCGCCGGCGCGACAGCACCGCCCGCCCGCTCTTGGTCTTCATACGGGAACGAAAACCGTGCGTCTTTGAGCGGCGACGACGGTTGGGTTGGAATGTGCGCTTAGGCATCGAAAACTGCGCTCCTCACTGAGACAAAATTGGATTAAGCGAACCTAAAGTATATCGGTCAGCGCGCCACGCTGGCAAACGGCCCTTTACGTTGTTTGCTTTCTCTGTGGCCGGGAGAGACGGACTGGGCCGTACAACCGTGAATCAACCATAAGGATAGAAAATGAAGAACAGCAGTGACAGCCCGGTCAGCACCCAAAGTCCCGGCTTCAGCTGACTTGCTTTCCCGGCGACGATTTTGCAGATCGGGTAAAGCACAAAGCCGGCACATATGCCGATGGCGATGTTGAAGGTGAATGCCATCAGGACGACAACGGCGAAGGCCGGAATGGATTCGGTGGAGTCGCCAAAGTCGATGTGCGTGATGGGCGCCAGCATGAATAAGCCGACGATGATGAGGGCCGGCCCGTAGGCCTGGGCCGGAATCGCGGTGACGAAAGGCGAAAAGATCAGCGTCAACAAAAAGCAGGTTCCGGTGATCAAAACGGTGAAACCGGTCCGCCCACCCGCCTCGATTCCGGTGGCCGACTCGACATACGCGCCGGCGGTAGTTGTCCCCAGCGCAGGCGCGAGGCAGGTGGTGACCGCGTCCACCAGCATTGGGTGCTCGATCTGCGGGAGCTGGCCGTTCTGATCGAGGAAGCCCGCGCGCGCAGAAAGCCCGATCAGCGTGCCCATGGTATCCACAAACGCCATGATGAAGATGGTCAGCACGATGGGGAACGCGCGCCAGGTGAAGGCCCCGCGAAAATCAAGTTGCCAGACGATGGGCGCGACGCTCGGGGGCATGCTGACAATCCCATGTGGAGGCGAAGCCGTGTGCGCCAAGAAGGCCACGAGCGCGGTGATCACGATTCCAAGCAGGATTGCACCGGGAATCTTTCGGACCACCAGAATTGCGATCACCACAAAGCCGAACATTGCCACCAGCGCAGGATGCGAGGTGAGATTTCCCGCCTGCACCGGCGCGCCGGGAACACCCAGCTTGACCAGTCCCGTTTCATTCAGGCCGATAAAGGTAAGGAACAACCCGATCCCAACCGCGAAGCTGAAACGCAGTACGGTCGGCACGCCATCCACAATCCACTGCCGCAGGCGCAAGACGGTCATGAGGATGAACACAACGCCTGCGATGAAAATCGCCGCCAATGCGGTCTGCCAGCTGAATCCCAAAACTTTGCACACCGTGAAGGCAATAAACGCGTTTTCGCCCATGTAAGGCGCGATGGCGAACGGCCGGTTGGCATAGAAGGCCATGAAGTAGCAGCCGAATGTCGCGACCAGCACAGTTGCCACAAACGACGCGCCCTCTGGAATTCCAGCGGCGGACAGAATCGCGGGGTTGACTACCACAATGTAAGACATGGTAGTGAATGTGGTGAGTCCTGCGATGACCTCGCGGCCGACAGTGGTGCCGTGGCGATCGAAAGCGAACAGGGCATTCAGCTTTTTCAAGCGGACAACCTCAGAGCGACAACTTAGGGCAGGCAACCGGCGATCAAGGGATGATGCTCGCTCTCAGTCGGTGGGCCTTTCCTTCGGCGGCGCGGAGGCGAAGAAGTCCTGGCGAAAGCGCTGAGCGTAGTTCCACATCAACTCTTCCACCCGCTTCGGGTCATGTGACTTCACGATGAGCCCCACGTGGTGCTTCTTGTCGTCCATTCGCCATACAATCTCTGGATCGTTGTACGCAGATGTGTCGGGCTGCTCCTGACGCGCCAGCGAAATCAGCAGCCCGGCGGAATCGTCACGCGGCGTTGGCGGCTGGTACGGAGTTTTGCCGCCGGCAATCTCGAGCTTCGCCCATTCTCTCCACATGTTGATTCCAGTGGCAGCTTCGATGAGGTCGGCGATATGCGCGCCTCCCACACGCGCTGAGGTCTCGAGGAAGTAAAGCTTGCCGTCGTCGCGGCCGCGGATGAATTCGCTGTGCGAAACGCCACGCAGCAGCCCGAACGCCTTCAGCACCTGTTCGTTAAGTTCGATCAGAGATCGCGATTCGTCCGAGCCGCGCGGCAAAGTGCGAGTGGTGAAAATGTCGCCTTCGTGCGAGACATCCATCGGAGGACGTCCGTAACGGCTGGCGATGGCGAACAGCGGTTGGCGTTCGTCGAAGATCGAATCCACGTGGTAGATGTCGCCTGGTACGTATTGTTCGAGCAGGAAGTACGATTGCTGATCGCCCAGCTTTTCCAGCGCCGACCAGAACTCTTCGGAAGAATGAATCTTCTTGATCCCGATCGAACCCGCGAACGAGCGCGGCTTCAGGACCCACGGCGGAGGCACGCGATCGAAAAACTCGCCCAGCCTGGCGTGGTTCAGAACGTGAATGAAATCAGGTACGGCCAGACCCTCATCCCGCGCCTTGGTGCGCATGGCGAGCTTGTCGCGGAAGTAGCGCGCCGTGGTGTCGCCCATTCCAGGGGTGCGCAGGTGTTCGCGCAGAGTCGCGGCGGTTTCCACGTCGAAGTCATCGAGAGCAACAATACGATCAAGGTTCTCCTTGCGCGCCATGTAGCTGACGCCTAGCAGGACATCCTGGATCTTCCATTTCCTGTCCACATCCGGGATGTAGAACATCTCGTCAATGCTCTCGCGCGGCCAATCCTCGCCGCCCAGGCTCTGCGAAGTGAGCAACAGAACGCGGCAGCCTTGCTGCCGGCACTCGCGAATGAAGTCGGTGCCTTTGAAATAGCTGGCGAGACAAAGGACCGTCACCGGGCGAGTTGCTGGATCATGAACGGTGGTTGAGGAGAACATGTAAGTTCCTGATGTACATCGGTCGAATCACAACAATGTACCACTGCCGCGGGTGAAAAACGGCGTTACCTACTCTCGGCGGTCACAAGCGGGAAAGCGCCAGCTTGGCTGCATTGTAGCCGCACATACCGTGCACACCTCCGCCCGGAGGCGTTGACGATGAGCAAAGATAAATGTCATGTGCCGAGGTCGCGTAATGCCGCCGGGTCGGGCGGAAAAGAAACTGCCGCAAGTCCACTGCGCCGCCGCCGATGTCGCCGCCCACGAGATTGGCATCCATCGCTTCCAGCGCGGTGGGAGCAAGAACGCGCCGCTCCAGCACGCACTCGCGAAAGCCAGGCGCGAAGCGCTCAATCTGCGCCTCCAGCCGGGGCAGCATATCGAACGTGGAGCCGTTCGGGACGTGGCAATACGCCCAAGCCACATGGCGGCCTTCAGGCGCACGCGAAGGGTCGGATAACGTCGGTTGCGCCAGCAGAACAAAAGGGCGCTCGGCATGATGGCCGTGCCGCATGGAATCTTCGGATGTAGCGATCTCCTCCATCGTGCCGCCGATGTGCACAGTTGCCGCCCGCAGGCACTCGGCGGCTTTCCATGGGATGGGCGAGGACAAAGCATAGTCAACCTTGAATACGGCGGGCCCATAGCGATAACGCTCCAGTTGTCGCGTGTAGCTCTGCGACAAACGATCGCCGGCAATTCGCAGCAATTGGCGAGGGGTGACATCGCACAGAATCACATCATAGTCAGCTACAGCGGTGAGGCTCTCGATTCGAGTGGACGTCTTGACCGTGCCGCCCAGCGCCGCGAAGTGCCCGCATAAAGCGTCGGTGATTGACTGCGCGCCGCCGCGTGGGATGGGCCATCCGACCGCATGAGCGGCCGCGCCCAGCATCACTCCGAACGAGGCGCTTAAGGGCTCGTCCAACGCGAGAATAGAATGGGCGGCGAGTCCGGCAAACAGCGCCTTGGTTCGCGGATTGCGGAACCAATGTTGCGACAGCGCCACCGCGGAGGGAAAGCCGACCAGTCCGAGACGCGCGAGCAGAAACGGATGCCGCGTGAGCAGATGAACTGGACGCAGGACTTCATGCGCCAGTTCGCTCCAGTGCTCAGCGAACGGGCCCATGAGCCTCCGCCACTGCTTGCCGTCTTCGCCCAACGCAGCTTCGGCATCGCCGAGATCTCGCTCCAGCATCACGGCCGTGCCGTCGTCGAGGGGATGCGCCAGAGGAGCCGGTGAGTGGATCCACTCCAGTCCGTAATTGTGCAAGGGCAGGGAAGTGAAGAACGGCGAACCGGCCGCCATGGGATGGACCGCCGATCCGAAGTCGTGCAGGAAACCGGGCAACGTCAGAGGCAGGGTTCGTGCCGCGCCACCGGCTTGCGGCTCCGCCTCAAAAACGTCAACCTGCAGGCCGGCTTGCGCAAGAACAATGGCCGCCGACAAACCGTTGGGACCGGCGCCGACGACCGCGGCCCGTTGAGCTCGCTCCCTCTTCGTTGCAGCGTTCAAGCGGCGTCCTTTCGCTGCCGCTGTTCCTTATCTCGTGCGATACGTTTGGAGAGCAACGCCTTGGCCTTTTGCAGTTCGGCCCGGCGCTCCGCGCTCAGGTTATGCCCAGCGCGGTTGATGTAGTAAGTCAGCATTCGCATTCCTGAGCCGGGTCCTTTCGGCGAGACCTTTTCCGAAGCCAGCTCTCTCGCAATCGTGCTTGCGCTCTTGGTGAACAATCCTGCTTGAGGATGAGTGGAATCAGTCGTAACCGTTGCCACCCAACGTTTTGATTTCTTGCTGCCTTTCTTAGCGGGCATAACACCTCCGATGTCGAGGGAGATAATTTTTCTCTCTCACTCTATTGATGCGGCGGCAGCGGCTCAGGCCACTGCACTACTCCGACCCTGCCGTCGGGCAGGAGCTCCAGCACAGGAGCGTACAGTCCGAGCAGTTGCCGGTTCCACCACATCCCGGTGGCGCGCTTCTCTGCCAGCGTGGTGAACCAGTATCGCCACAACACAGCACGAACTTGTTTCGGCGGCGAATTCGGAAAGGGGTTGCCGGCAAACAGCGCCAGCACATCCGGCGAGCTGGCCAGAAGACGCTCTTCAGTGCTGGGCACGAGGAGGTTGTCGCGCCACGAGCCCAACGACGCGAACCACAGGTTCCACTCGAAGCGTGGTTGATAAGGTGCATAAACCCCCGGCGCCTTTGCCGGGTCCTGCGGCTTGTAGCGGAAGGGATACGCGACCCACGTCTGCCCGTCGTTGGAGCCTTGAAACTCGATCTCGTATCGCCCGCGCGTCATCACGGCAAACAAGCCATAACGATTGGCGATGCGAAACGGATCGAGCGCCGCTACCGGCGACGTGGGAAGCGGCAAGCGCGGCAACAAAATCCAGATCATCTGCACGGTTGTCGAGTAGAAAATCCAGATCAGCATCACGCTGGTGAGGGCGAGCGTCAGGGCGCGCAGGGAATGCGACGGCCCCCGCGATTTCATCGCGTAGTTCTGAGTTGCCGCATCCGGTGTCGGCGTCGCCGCCACATCTGGACTTTCCGCAACCTCCGACAGACCTGGCTCAACCTCCGGCGATATACGCCGCTTCCACCTATCGGGCATCACCCGCAGCAGAAACCGGTCATCCAGCAGCAGGACCCCGAGCAGCAGAACCAGATAGTTTAGAAAAGTGTAATTCGCCGTGAGAATGACCGGAATCTGCCAGGCGGTCACAATGAAGAAACATAGGATGCGCCACCGCCTCGGCATGAACAGCATGAACACCAGTCCGAGCTCCAACACCAGCGTGGCGCCGGTGGCGAAGGCGTGGAACCGGTGCGGTAGGTGCTGCACGTACCAGCCAATCCAGGTCGGCAGCGGGCCGTTCTGGTAGTACTCGTCCATGGCGGTGAAGTTGCGCCACTGGGGGTCGCCGCTGGCCAGCTTCACCATGCCCGACTCGAAGTAGATGCGAAACCACTCCCACTGCAGCAGAAACAGGCTGGCGCGCGGTGGCGGATGCGCCCGGCCCAGTCCCGGCCAAAACCCTGAGGGCGCGAAGAACAGCGAGATGAATCCCGCCTCCAGCAGCATGCCGTCGGATTGATAGCCGGAGAAATCCTGCGCCGCGCTCACAAACGACAGGAAGCATATGAAGCAGATCAGCAGCATTCCACGCGGCCAGACGTTGATGACCAGCAGCAGCGATGCGATCATCCCAGCCCAGCAGATCGCCAACAGCATGTGCGGGCCGCTGGAGATCCATAGCAGCGTCGGCGCAAACCAGAAGCGGGCCGCTCCGAAATGATTTGCCACCGCGACGAGGAATTCGTTGGCAGGGAGAATTCCCTCCGCGCCGATGAGCCCGCGAATCTGGAACACAAGTGAATAGAAGGCGGAAAAATAAATCAGCCCGAGCGCGCGCAGAAAGATCCAGCGCGGAATCAGGCGCTCGCGAAGGCCGTATTCCGAGTCGAAGAGCCAGCGGATGATGGAGCCAGGCGTCCAGTCCATCGGGGTCGGATTATACCGATGCGTGCGGCACGGCGTCTTGGCTTAGTTGCGACAATCAGTCGGACTTTTCCCGGCTGGCGGGCGGCACAATTCCGTTCATTCGCAGGTACTCAACCATCTGCCCGTAATGATTGAATGCGTGCTCGACGGCAAATGTGGCCCGGTGAAGGCGCGACCATTTGCTGTGCTCCGTGGGCTGCAGCATATTCTCGGTCGTCAATGTAGCCGCGGCCTTATGACCCAGGGCAAAAGAATCCTTCAGAAACTTCATGATCTCAGCTTTGGTCTTCAAGTTCTCAGGACCGTTACCGCCCATGAAGTCCTTCGGGAACGTATCGCCGGTAAGCGGCGACCATAAAGCAAAGTTGGAAGCGGCGATATGCTTGACCTGCAAGGCAAACGTGCGCACACCCTTGTAGTCAGCGCCGGGAATGTTCAAGCTCTCCGGCGAGAAATTGAACTTATCTTCCGGCATGGCTTCCGCAGCTTCCACAACCTGCTTTTCGATGATGTCGACCTGGCGGTCAACCATGGAAGCTATGGTTGGCGGAGGCGGCGACTGTTGCGCTTCAGGCACGCTCGAGGCTGTGGCAGGCGACGTATAGTGTGGCAGGATCGTCACGGCAAAGATAGGAACTGCCACCAGCAGGACAATTCGCGTTAGTTTCATTCGAGTGGCCTCTTCAAGTTGCTTGAACTAAGTTGAGATGCCCCGCTCTTCTTGGACGGTTCTGGAGTCAAAATCTCATCCGGATGGTTGCGTCATTGAAGACTTTTTTCACTGTACCGGCCCCTATTGCTTCGTCCATGTAACACCGCCGTCCGAAGTGCTCCAGCGTGAACCCGCATCGGTGGTCACGAGGCCGTTGGCTGCATCACTGAAGCGGATGGAAACCACTGCGCCCGTTTCCGCGGCTAGGGGTTGCTTGCTCCAGTTTTGTCCGCCGTCGCTGGAGTGAAACAGCGCGCCGCCGCTGCCGCCCGCCCACACGTTGTTCCCAACCACCGACACAACACGAAACGTGGCGGGCTGATCAGCGAGTACAGGAGTCCAGCTTCCGGGAGCAGTGGAGCGTTCCAGGTGGCCACCAAGGGTGACGCGCCACTGAAAACGTGGAGCGCTGACCGAACGCATCGCCATCTGCGGATGTGCCCCCGGGAGGAAGCCGCTTGTGCTCTGGCCTTCACTCTCCACAAACGCGTTGTGCGTCGGAACCGCTGCGGGCGGAGGGTTGGCAAAGCCGAGTGCGTCAGCAGGCGATGCACTCAAAGATTTTGGTATAGCCCCTTGCGCGGGCAGATACTCTTCGGGAGCGTTGCGCGCGATCACGCTTTCCTTCACACTCCCGGCAGATTGCCTCTGGTCAGCCCGTGCGCGTCCCAACTTTCCGTCCGTCTTATGCGATTCCGCGGTTGTCTTATATTCGACCGCCGGCTGTCCCGCGGATTCAGTCGCGCGCGCCAGAGGAGCCGTCTCTTGCGCATTGGTCGCGCCGGGTGGCGGCGCTTTGACGGCCACCTCCATAGGCGCGGAGCGACGCTGCATGAAGCGCGGCTGAAGAACGACTCCCGATACGACCAGCACGGCTGCAACCGCCGGCACCCATAGCCACCACAATCTCCCTCTGCGGCGAGATGAAGCTTCAATGGGTGCGGCTGCCGCCACCAACTCCTGCTCCTCGAGCGCGATGCTGGCCAGGAAAACTACCTCGCGGCAATCTGCGCAACGCGCCAGGTGATCGGTAATGCCTTGGCTTTCACGCTGCGGGAGGCTGTGTTCGACGAAGGCCGTAAGCGCGTCGGCCGAAGGATGAACGTCACCAGCTGCTTGTCTGGCGAGCGCTTCCTGTATCGGTTTTGGAAGCTCCCGGTTCATCCTTTTTCCTCGCTCTTATAGAACGCGCCACCGGGCGTTCCTTGCCTCAAAGTTTCGCCTACGTTCAGCCGCAAGTCACGCACGTCCACATCCTGCATGGCTTCGTCAGCCTGGCGCGGCGACATGCCCGCTTGCATCATCCGCTTGCGAATGCGTTTTCGCAAACCCGAAGTGACACGTTCCAGCTTGCGGCTGATGGTGGACTCGTGAACTCCTTGCAGTTTGGCGATCTCGGCCAGCGTTCGGTGGTCGAGGTAGTACGCAGCCAGCAGGAAGCGTTCCTCCGTTTCCAGCGCCGCTAACTCCGCCGAAGCTGCGCTTTCGACGCGCGGGTCGGAAACCGCGGGATCGGCCTCACTAGCCTTGAACTGTTGCCCGTCCTCGAGCGCGGCGTCCAGGCTTGTCTCGCGCCTCGTGCTGCGATAGCGATTGACATACTCCTGCGCCAAAACCGTGCGCAGCCATCCCTGCAGCGAACCGCGCCCCTGGTAATAAAGAAGCTTGGACGCCCGCTCGCGCCCCTTGTCGCTAACGCCGTAAAGTTCGGCGTAGAGCGAATCCGCCAAATCGCGCGCCGCGCTCTCTTCCCGGGCGATCTTGTAAGCAGACTCGTACAGTGTGGCGCGGTAACGGGTGAGGAAAGCCTCCCACGCCCGCTCGTTTCCCGCCGCGCAGGCGCGCGCCAGCACCAACTCTTCCAGGCGTATCGAAGTGAGGAAGTCCCGCGCCCCAGGTTCGTCCGCAGCGCAGTCGCTCTTGCTTAGCACTCCGGTAAGGATCTGCGCCAATCCTTCCTGGTCCATCTCGAACTGCTCCGCTCCGCTGTCCCGGTAACGCTCGGCGGCAAACTCCCGCACCACCGCAGAGACCGCGGAATCAAGCGGGCCGGAAGCGTGAGCGGACGCCATCTGTGCGAATCGTATCAATTTGCCTGCAAGAAAAACACTGTCCTGCGTTCTACCGCTAGAGACGCCCTGCAGCCTCCGGAGGTCAACCATGAATTACAGCATCCTGAAGCAGCTTGCTTTCGTGCTCATTGGCACGGCAGTTGCCACGGCGGGCACTCCCACGACGAAGGATTACCGCGTCCTGCCGCCGGTAATAAAGGGCAACCTCAGCCTCTTTCCCGTGGTTGGCGGTCCAGACTACGCCACCGCGCAGTTGCTCACGCTCGACGAAGGGCTGCGCAACGGCACGGTTGTGGTCACCGAAGCCGGCTCGCTACGAGGACTTGTGCGACCCGGCACGCCAATTCCGCGGCACTCCGGCGGCGAAGTCAATCGCCTGGTGCTCATCAACAATTCGGACCGCCCTCTGCTGCTTCTGGCCGGCGAAGTCGTGACCGGAGGCAAGCAGGACCGCGTCATCGGCGTTGATCGCATCGTGCCGCCGAGGTCCGACCCCATTGACTTGTCGGTGTTCTGCGTTGAGCCGGGACGCTGGGTGGCCTCGTCCGAGCGTTTCGGCAGCATGAAGTCGCAGATGGCGCAGCCCAGCGTGCGCATGCCCGCCATGGCGGAAGGCGATCAGCACCGTGTCTGGGACAGCGTGGCGTTTGCGGCGCAAGGCATGGCGGGGGCCGTCCCGCACGCCGCTCCCACGATTCAAGGCACCAGTTCCTACGCCAAGGTCATGGAGAATCCCGAAGTAGAGAGGAAGGTCGGCTCCGTCGCAGCCGATTACGACAGCCTGTTCCGCGAACTGCGCAAAGTCGGCGCCAAAGGCGTCGTCATTGCGATCAACGGCCGCATCACCTGGGCTGACGTCTTCGCCAGCACCGACCTGCTGGAAAAGTACTGGCAGAAGCTCGTCCGCTCCTACGCTGCGGAGTCGCTGACCACCGTCAGCGCGAGCGGGCAGGCCGACCAGAAGTCGGCACAACTGTTCCTCGACCAGCTACAGGGCACCCGCGAAGTCACAGAAACCGAACCCGGCCTCTTTCGCCGTACCGAGATCAGCGGCGACGGCTACAAAGTATTTACCTTGACGTCACTGGTGTCCAGGCCTGAGTTCACCGTCCACCTCGCCAAGATGTCATGCAGTGGAAGGCCGGGTATCTATGACACGCTATTGAGGAGGTAGAGCAGCGCCTTTCGCCTGAGTGTGTCCGGGTAGAGCGGGCCTTCAGAGCCTGCCCTGAGCGAAGTCGAAGGGCCCACGTC
>JBKQKT010000014.1:0-5363 GCA_052147365.1 Candidatus Korobacteraceae bacterium
CCAGGCTGATAGCCACCAGAATCGCCGCGAAAATCACGATCGACTCCCGCGTGGTCCCACGCTGGATCCGGTTTACCGCCATTCCCAGAACGCTCGGAAACTGCACGGCGACAATATTCGTAGCCACGCACGCCAACGACCCCTGCACGTACTGCCAGCGGTAACGGCGCATGTAGCTGTAGAGGGGACCGAGGTCGCCAAGCATAGCCTTATTTTACGATTGATGCCGTTGGCGCCGCATTTGGCGGAGAAAAACGTGCAATTCGCTTCTATTTGCAATTCACTGTCCACCGCTCACCGTTCACCGTCCACCCTCTTTACGTCGGCGTCTTCAGCAGCAAATACCCACCGACAAGCGCAAACAGAATGTCGGCAGACCACGCAGCCACTGACGCGGGCAGGTAATTCACATTGCCCATGGCGCCAAAGAGAGTGTCGACCACACGGTACGCAAGCGCCACGCCGATGGCCACTGCGATTCCCGTAATCGACCCGCGGCGTCCCATGGAGAGCGCAAACGGAATAGCCAGAACAGCCATGACCACCGTAACCACCGGGTATGAAAGTTTCTGCCACAGCGCAACGCTCAGCCGCTTGGTATCGAATCCGCTCTGCCGCAGGTCGCGAATGTAGCGGTCAAGCTGCCCGAAATTCATCTCCTGCGACTCCAGCGCCTCTTTCTTGAAGTAGTCCGGCGCTGCGTGCATCTCGGGAAACGACGTCTCAAGGAACGTGCGGTACCCCGTCACATTCGAGCCTTGTATGTCGCGGACCCATCCATTCTCGAAGTGCCATGTAGCGGAATCGTCATCCCATACGGCTCGCTTGGCGAAAATCCGCCGCGTCAGTTTAAAGGTCGAAGGTTCAAACTCGAAGGCCGAGAGATTGTCGATTTCCTTTGCCTGCGGATCGAAGAATTCGTAGTAGAAAATGCAGCCCGGTTCGCCGGGCGCGGCCCTCGGTCCGAAGATCCAATGTTCTTCGGGATTGAAGTAGGTCTGCGATGGCCGGCCTTTAATCACGTTGCGCAGCGACTCCTGCCTGCGATTGGCCTGCGGCAAATAGTACTGGTCGAAGAGAAACAGGCACACCGCAAGGCAAACTGCAATGCTGACGATCGGAACCACCAGCCGGTAGAGGCTGATGCCCGTCGCCTTCATGGCTATAATCTCGCTGTTGCGGTTGAGCACGCTGAAGGTCACCAGCACGGCAATCAGCACTGCCAGCGGCGCGGTCAGGTAGAGCATGCTCGGCGTCAGGTTCAGCAGGTATTCGCCCACAATGGCCAGCGCAATGTGGTTGCGCAGAATATCGCCCAGCAAATCGAAAAACGTGAAGACAATCAGCAGCAAAACAAACCCTGTCAGCACCAGCACAAACAAAGTGGCGAATTCGCGCACGATGTACTCATCGATGATCCGTGGAATGATGCCCCGCGGCCTGGTCTTGGCCCCATTGGTTCCGCGCGGCCATAGTTTGTCTAGAAACTCGGTAAGCGCGAATCCACCACGTTTCGCCGCGGCCACTGGTTTCGGTGTCCTTGCAATCCATGCCGCTATAGCGCTCAAAATCCGCCCGCCGGTCGCCATCTGCCACAGCAGGAACGTGCCCGTCACAGCAAACAACAAATTCGCCGACCATACCGCCAGGAAAGCCGGCAGTTTGTTCTGGTGCCCGAGCGCAATCCCGGTCGATGAGAGGAAGTAGTAAACAAACACCAGCAGAATCGTGAAGATAAACCCCGAGCTCTTGCCGCCTCGCCGCGATGCTACGCCCAGCGGCACCCCCACCAGCATCAGCACCAGGCAGGCCGCCGGAAAAGCAAACCTGTTGTGCAGTTCGATCAGGAATCGTTTCCCGTCAGGTCCGCTCGTATGCTCGAGCAGCGCATTCAGCGGCATCGCATAAAGAGCGGTGTCCAGGCGCCCCAGGTGCACGTCGCTCTGCTGGCCCAGCATAAGCGGCAAATCGGTTGTCGTGAATGTTGAAATGTTCGATTGTTCCGGCTGGTCCGCAACCGTCTCGTCGCGCACGCCGTCGCGAAGCCGCATCAGCAGCTCCTGCGTATTGTCCGTCACCACAGTGGCCGAGGCAGCGGTCGTAATCAGCGGGTTGTTGGGGTCCGAGACGTCGGCCATAAACACCTGGCGCCAGTTGGCCGCGCCCGTCCCCGAGCGCACGTCCTGCACGTACAGAACATAGTTGTGAAAATCTTCGTAGAACACGCGCGGCTCAATCTCGTAGCTGGCCTGCGAAGTCCCCAGCGACTGCTCCATATCGACAATCGCCTGGTTTGCCCGCGGCGCCAGGTACAGCGAATTCCCCAGTCCCAGCAGCGTGCCCCCGATCGCCACAATGGACGCCACCCGCGCGAAGTAGCCGATGCCCAGCCCCGAAGCGCGCATGGCGATGATTTCGCTGTCTGAAGCCAGCCGGCTCAGCCCCAGCAGAATTCCCCACAACACCGCCATGGGAATTGTCACCTTGAACAGATTGGGCAGCGTGAACAGAAACACCTGCGCCACATCCGTGAGCGTGGAGCTGTTGCGCACCACGACCTCGAGAATGTGAGGCAGAAGCGGCATGAACAGAATGAAGGTGAAGAGCGCGCAACCAATCAGCGTGAGCGAGAGGATTTCGCCGAGAATGTACCGGGTAAGGATGCGCACAAGAGATCCTGCGCCCAGTTTATCGTGTCTGTGGCTAGCGTGCCCTCGCGTCACCTGGGTGCCCCATCCTAAACGCGCTTTCGCATTTAGGGTGGGATTGGGCCTTGTATCAGGGCATGACTTTAGTCGTGCCCAAAGACGACCGTAATATAGAGGGCTTTAGCCCCCGAAGACGGTTTCCCCTTACTGCACATCGTTGGTCGCGCACATGCTCTCGCTCCCGGAAGGAGCGCCGAATTTAGACCAGGGCAAGTCCACCATGGCGGACGCAGCCCTGGGAAAGCGTTACCAAGAATCTCATCAGCCCCGGAGGGGCGGCGCGAAAAGCTGGCAGCTAGGAGCTAGAAGCTGCTCTTCGGCTGCCACCCCCTCAGACGCAAGCTATTCCCCAGCACGCACACCGAGCTAAGCGCCATCGCCGCCGCCGCAAGCCACGGCGTCAGCAGAATGTGAAACGCCGGATACAGCAACCCCGCGGCCAGCGGAATCCCGATCACGTTGTAGCCCACTGCCCAACCCAGGTTCTGCCGCATCACATGCACGGTTTCACGCGCCAGCTCAGTCGCCGCGGGTATCGCCGACGGCTGCGTGCGCAGCAGCAGCACGTCGCCGGCCTCCTGCGCCAAATCCGCTCCGCTTCCCATCGCGATTCCCGCATCAGCCTGCGCCAGCGCGGCAGCGTCGTTGATGCCGTCCCCCACCATGGCAACGCGCAACCCCGACTTCTGCAGCTCGCGAATCCGCTTGAGCTTCCCCGCTGGATCCAGCCCCGCTTCCACTTCCGTAATTCCCGCCTGCGTTGCGATCGGCGCCGCCGCGGCAGCCGAATCGCCCGTCAGCATCAGCACGCGCAGGCCCTCGTTGCGCAGTGCAGCAATCGCACTCGCCGCATCCGGCCGCAGCGCATCGCGCGCGTCAAAATACCCTGCGACAGCGCCATCGAGCGTCATCCACAGCCGCGTCACCCCGGGCCCCGGCGCCGCAACATCGCCCGGCAGCGCGATCCCATTCTCGCCGAACAGCGCCTCGTTGCCGAGTATGCAATCGTGGCCTTCCACGCGTGCCGTCAGCCCGCGCCCCGGCAAGACTTGTGCGTCCTCCGCCGCCGGCCACTTCAGCCCCCGCGCCTTCGCAGCGTCAATAATTGCGTGCGCCAGCGGATGATTCGACCGCTCCTCCGCCGCCGCCGCCATCCGCAGCAGTTTGCCCACTCTTACGAAATTGTCATCCTGAGCGAAGTCCGCCTTGGCGGACGGAGTCGAAGGACCTGCATTTTCTCCGCCGTCCTCACTACCCGCGTTCCCGGAGCCTTTCCCCTGATTTTCTGTTCCCTGTTTCCTGATCCCTAATCCCTGTACTTTTTCCAGCACCGGCCTTCCCACCGTAATCGTCCCGGTCTTGTCCAGCACGACCACATCCAGATTCGCCAACCGTTCCAAAGCCTCGCCGCCTTTATAGAGCACTCCCAACTGCGCGCCGCGTCCCACAGCCACCGTCAGCGCTGCGGGCACTGCCAATCCCATCGCGCACGGACACGCAATCACCAGCACCGCCACCGTATTCGCCAGCGCCAGCGGCAGCGAGTGCGTCGTAATCAGCCACGCCGCAAAAGTGATCAATGCCAGCCCCAGCACGACCGGCACAAAAATCGCACTCGCTCGGTCCGCCAGCCGCTCCATCGGCGCGCGCGAGCTTTGCGCCTGATCCACCATGCGCGTAATCTGCGCCAGCACCGTGGCTTCGCCAAGCGACTCCGCCCGGCACACCACCGCTCCGTCGTAGTTCATTGACCCGGCCAGCACACGCCCGCCCACCTCGCGCGCAAGCGGCGTCGACTCGCCCGTCAGCATCGACTCATCCACCGTCGTGCGTCCCTCAACAATCGTCGCGTCTACCGGAAATCTTTCCCCTGGCAGCACCGCGATGCTGTCGCCCGGCCGAACCTCTTCGAGCGGCACCACAGTCTCCACGCCATCGACAACCAAGCGCGCATGTACCGGCCGCAGCCGCGAAAGCGAATCCAGCGCCGACAAAGCCCGCCGCTTCGCTCTGCCCTCGAGGCTCTTGCCGAGTAACAGAAATCCAACGATCAGCAGCACCGCGTCGAAATAAACCTGTCGTCCCGCCGCCGGTGCGATCGTCGCATAAGCGGAGTACGCAAACGCTACGCCCGTTCCCAGGCTCACCAGCGTGTTCATGTTCGTTGCGCCGTGGCCCAACGCGCGAATTGCGCTCACATAAATCCCGCGTCCCGCCCACGCCACCACCAGCGCCGTCATCGCCAGCAGAAACCACTGCAATCCATCCGCCGGGATTGTGTAGAGCCACGGACACACACGAACCAGGAAAAAATCTGCTGCGCCCATCTCGCTTCCCAGCGGCATCGCCAGCAGCATCGACGCCGCACCCGCCGCAAGCGTCACCCATGCCTTCAGGTCCGCGCCTGCCGGCCCATCTTCGCCGTGCCCCGCGCCCTCGCCCGCCCTCGGCAGCACGGCATCGTATCCGGCCCCGCGAATCGCTTCTACCAGTTGCTCCGGCGCAGCCAGCGCTGGATCAAACACCACGCTCGCCCGGTGCGCCATCAAATCCACGCGCGCCTGCTCCACGCCCGCCGTCCCGCGCAGCGCTTCCTCCACATGATGTTGGCAACTGGCGCACGTCATCCCCAGAACGGGGAGCGTCAGCGATTCT
>JBKQKT010000015.1:0-7994 GCA_052147365.1 Candidatus Korobacteraceae bacterium
GTCGAAGGGCATTAGACCGCAAGCCTAAACCCTGCGCGCAGGAACTTGTCACGAGATTGTCACCGCCATGTCAAAAGACCGTCAAAATGTAGGGGGTCTGAAGCAACTTAGCGTGGAGGTCAACTCGCATGTTTTGGCCGAACAGAGATAGTCTCCAAGATTCGGAAACTGGTGTTGGCGGTGCTCATCGGCGTGTATGCACGTCTGGCAGCCGCGCTCTCGGCGTTGCAGATCGGAATGTTCACGCTGCTGGTGTGGGTACCCATCGTGGCGGCAGGCTCCAAGACGCCTTCCAATGGAGCGAGACCGTCGTCTCTGCGGCGCTGACGGCCGGCGCCTGGGTGGTGGCGGATTCCTACCGCGGCGCGCCGTGGCTTGCCGTGGACAAGCGTTATCTGGCTGAAGGATAACTTCAGAATCGCGAGTTGGCTTGTTCGTGACAGCTCATCGACGCGGGCCCGAAGCCTTGTTCTCCGAAGTTAGCTGGGCGACGGAGTCGATTCCGGTCGCATGACGCGCAACTTGGAAGTTAGCCAAGCAACCTAGCGCCGCTAGGAGCATTGGGTACGGCGATCGCAAGACTATTCCCTCGGCGCCGGGCCTGCTGCAGGTGTCTCTCTTGGCAACGTGACCAAGGTCAAGCAGGTAATGGCAACCGCATGTACGGAACTGCAAGACGCCTTGCGAGCCGGAGAAGTCAGTATTCACCGGGCGTGGCTTTGGCGGGAGATGTCATCCGAAAATCAGCGCCGGGCGTTGATGCTGTATCGCGGCGAGAAGGGCGTGAGGAGGACGATACGGCGCCTCATCTCCACGCACATGTCCAAGAATGCAGTGTCAGCCGAGAGCATCGGATTCGCAGGCCTGTCTAGGCGCCTATCGCAGATCCAAAGCCCTCACCTCAGTTCGGTTGCCGTAGCAGCGGTGGACGTTCCAGGGAAAGCTCTCTTTGTAACCGAAGAGTTGCTTCAACTCTTGCCAGCCCAGGAGGAATTGCCAATTTCATGCGTTGCAGAGAGCCCCTAAAGCAGATTCTGATCGACACGCAGGATTACTGGGATCATCCTGGAACCCGGCCTGCCGCCCGCGAAAACTTCAATCGAATGATCAATTGCAGGACGCCAGCTTTGGGAGCCGAGATATTCGCTTCGACCAACGAAGAAAAGCTCGTTTACCACACATGCAAGGCCAGAGCCTGTCCCAGTTGCGGTCATCGGGCCACGCTGCTTTGGCAACGCGAACGGTGGGCGGCTCTGCCGGACGTTCGGTATGCAGGCATTACCCTCTCTATGCCCGATGTCCTCTGGTCAATCTTCCAGCAGAACCGACATCTTCTTCATGATTTACCCGCACTGGGAGCTGCGGTCATACAGCAACGGGCAAAGGTCAAGTTCGGCGCTGATGTCCTGATTATCGTGATACCGCACACCTTCGGCTCTCGGCTCAACTTCAATTCACACTTGCACATTCTGGCCTCCGCCGGAGGTTTCAACGGATCAGTTGGAGATTGGACCACGCGCGTGTATTTCGATCGCAAGAAGCTGATGCCCATGTGGCGATTCACTGTGATCACCTTCCTTAGAGAGGCCCTGAACGCTGGCGTGCTGACATCAACCCTCCATCCCGACAATCTCAGAACAGTGTTGGCACGCGAATACCGATGGTGGAGCACCCATGTCGATTACTTCCAATCCAAAGAGCATTTCTTGCGATACGCAGGGCGCTACGCTCGCAGGCCGCCCATTGCTCAACACCGTTTCGAAGAGATTACTGACACCACCGTCCGGTTCTCACTCAAAGACAAGAAACTGAGAATGTCGGTGAGCGCGGAGTATTCGCCTGCGATTTCGTGGCTCTCTTGGCAGAACATGTACCGGACCGGTATCGACACGCAGTCCGCTACTTCGGGCTTCTAGCGCCACGGTCAAAGGGTTTAACAGCCACCGCTATTTTCCTCCTCCTCGGGCAGCAAAAGCGACCGCTTCCGCGACGGTTGGGCTGGGCGTATTCGATACGGCGAGACTTTGGTAACGATCCGCTGATCGACTCGCGCGGTCAGCCGATGCGCTGAGTCGGTCGGCTGAGTCCACGCCCTTA
Source organism: Candidatus Korobacteraceae bacterium (assembly GCA_052147365.1). Lineage (GTDB taxonomy): Bacteria > Acidobacteriota > Terriglobia > Terriglobales > Acidobacteriaceae > Bog-257. The sequence continues at coordinate 2,098 of JBKQKT010000015.1, forward strand.
GACCCCCTCCGGTGCTGGTATCTTGGGGCAAGGTAGGCCCGGCCTTCGACAGGATACCTGCAATGAGGACATCTTCCGGTGCGGGCGCGGTCACACGCCCCGTTTGAGCCAATACCCACCTGCTTCCTGCTCCAATCGCCTGAATGCGTTGACTGAGGACTACAGTAAAACCCGAAAGAAGCCCTCGGTTGCGAATCGGAGCTGCAGCGAAATCGAATTTTGCTTTTCCTATACGTTGAAATCACCAACCTTGGGTTTATGACCCCAACGGATTCTGCTATCGTCCATCGAAATCAATGAAGTTACAACCGCACAAACGGCAAAAATGGGTTGCAAAGCCCCGGTACCCGTCGAACTGTCGAACAACTATCTGGCCATATCAACGGGATGGTGCCACGCGGCCCAAACGGAGCGCCGTCGGCGCAGTTCGGTTTACGGACGTAAGGTAGTCAGTCCCAGAGGGCACTCTGTTCTCGCAATACTAGAGCGAGACACTGGGCGTGGTGGTGCGCCTCGCTTTTTTCGAATGGACGGGTGGGCAGGGGGGGGACCCCGCACTGTCGATGATCTGCGCCAGAAATGTCGTGAATTGCTCTATCTGAGGATCAGTAAGAGGATAAAGTCCCCAGCGGACGATCTCTTGGTAATTCGTCTTTACCTCCGCAACGATCTGTCCACCCTTGAGAGTGCATTCAATAAGTCTCTCACGTCGATTGTCGGGGTTCGCGACGCGCTTGATAAGCCTGCGTAGCTCAAGCTTGTCGACCAGAAAAACCATCGCATTCTTGTTGATGCCGAGGCTCCTGGCCAGTATTCCTTGTTGCAAGTGACCTTCACTGGCTGCCAATAAGATGAGAAAAAGGTTTGGCTCAAGTCCATAGTTTTTTCGGCAAAACAGTGCCATACGGCGGCGGCAAATCCTTGACACCAAGAGAAACCGAAACATCACGGAAAAAGAAACACCAGGGAACAGTTTCAATGGACTCAAAGATGTATTCTTGCCGCTGGTGTACTCGACACCGTCCTTACCTCCCCCTTTCTCAATACCGCCGCTCCACTCCTTTGTCCGGTGTTTCTTGTCACTGAGATTGCGAAGTGAGGGCTTCAAGTTTTCCTGCACGGCTACCTCCCATGCTGCCGCCCTGACCTGCTTTACGCCTTTTTGTTCATGTCATCTTGGGGAGAAATTCCTGAACGAGTGACCCACCTTTTGTTCTTGCGGGCATCATGCGGCAATCTCTACGTACAATACAGGCTGGCCGGTGGCCAACCAGGTTCCCTATGTGGCGCGACATGTTCGTGTGGCAAATCGCAGAATTTGGCAAGACTTTGGTGGTCTCATAGGGATGATACTACAGGCTTCATAGTGGTGTCAAACCGATGATAATCATTGTCACTAATCGGTTAGGATATGCGGCGTTCTCGCAGGAGTAGTGCTATTATCCGGACCGTTGGCGTGGGGGCAGGAAGTTCAAGTGGACAGACCCCTTCGTGGGGGACTCTGTAAAACTCCCGCGCGGTTAGATCGCTTTGAAACGGCTACTCCTCATTTTCGTTTTACTTCTCTCGGCAGTCGAAAGTCTTGGTCAGGCCTGCAGCAGCCAATGCGTCGGTGGCAGTCTGGCCGGCTACTCTGGAGTAATATCTTGCGCATGCGGCATCCAGTGGGACACGAATCAAGTCACGAATCCAATGGGCAACGAGATACGGAGCTTCGATGTTTACTGGCCTACTGCTCTCGGGGTAACGAACACGAACCGGATAATAATGGAGCTCCATGCCGGCGGCTTCGCCGGAAAGACCCACGATTCCGGAGACTACCCTGACCCCACCTTTATAGACGAGAACGTGAACCCGACTTCGGGAACGCCAAACAACCTTTACATTCCAAACTACACGGTTTCGGAGTTGGGAATTCTCACGGCAACGCTTAATGCAGGCAGTTGCTCGATGTCGCTCACCAGCCATTACCCCTGCGGCACTTATTGGTGGCCGACAGGAGGAACGCCCTTCCCGATCTTGGTTGACTCGGGACCAAATCAAGAATCTTTAGTAGTCACCAACATAAGCGGTTCCTGCTCTGCGGCCACTTGGACACTTCAAAGCTGCGCCACAAAAACTCACACAGTTAGCACCTGGAACTTAACTTCCGCTGCACCTCTTGGCGATGGGACCCAGACTGTTTACTCGGGGACAATCACGGGCGGAGCCGGCAACGCTCTCGCGGGAACAGTCATCACGACTTCGGGATTCGTGATCACGGGTAGCCTATGTCCAAACTACATTTGCAATAACGGCACATACATGGTGGTCTCTTCGACGAGCACGACGCTAACGGTGGACAATCCATATGGAGTTTCCGAGACTCAGGCAGCTTCCGCTACGAACCATATCTATCAGTGGTTGACGAACGTCCAGCCCCCTGTAGCTCTTCGCGATCTCGCCTCGTTCCTGTCATTCCTCGCGCAATGCGCTTATGGCGGGACAAGCTACAACAGCGGCACCTGCGCCAGCGTGGCGGGAGCTGCTAACATGCCGGGAAATCCGCACCAAATTATTGACACAGGACAGTCGGCCGGAGGCATGTGGGCACTTCTGTTGCTTCAAGGCGCCTGCAACAATGGATTTACTTGCTCATTTTTGGATAACAACCTCGCAGACGTCGGCAAAGGCTACACCCCTTGGAACAACACGAATTGGGCGATCGCAAATCCTTACGGCATGGTGCATGTAGGATTCAGTGACGCACAAGATTCGCCTTCGGTATATGCAAGAGACACGCTAAAGGGCCGGTTATGGACTCTCGGTGGCGTCTATCCGCCTTCGCTTTGCGGGTGCGTTCCGAGCTGCGACAACGGGAACCCGGCTAGCTTCGACATTGAGACCATGACATGCAACGCGAACCCTAACTCCTGCTATACGAGCTGTTCCTCGACGATGGCTCCATACTATATGTCGTCGGTCCTTGGGGTTCATGTGCCGGTCGCCTCATGGATGTGCGACGGCGTCGGAACCGGCGGCGTTTGTAATTCGGATGGAAGCACCACCTGCGGATCTGGCGCCGATCAAGATTTCTGCGAAATTAACTGTTTGATGGGGACCCAGCCCAACTTTACAACGGTTGGCTGGCCCGCTGGACATGGATGCAACCAGGCCGCCACTCTAGAGGGGGTAGCGGAAATGGGGCTAGCAGCGCCTGCCCAGCCGAACTTCACGATCTCAGCCGCGCCGGCCGCGCTGAGCATCCAGCAAGGCAATCAGGGAATCTCGACGAGCACGACGACCGTCAGTGGCGGCTTCAACAGCGCCATCACGCTGTCGGCTTCGGGCATGCCCTCGGGGACCACCGTGAGCTTCAGCCCCGACCCGATCCCGGCGCCGGGCAATGGCAACTCCACCATGACCATCACGGTGGGCGGCAGCACGCCCACCGGTACCTACCCCTTCACGGTGACCGGTACCGGGAGCGGGGTTCAGCAAACCACTACCGTCACCCTGACGGTGACTGCGGCGCCGAACTTCACCATCTCCGCCGCGCCGGCTGCGCTCAGCGTCCAGCAGGGGAATCAAGGGACGTCGAGCGTAACGACCACGGTCAGCGGCGGCTTCAACAGTGGCATCAGTCTGTCGGCTTCGGGCATGCCCTCGGGAACCACGGTGAGCTTCAACTCCAACCCGATCCCGGCGCCGGGCAATGGCAACTCCACCATGACCATCACCGTGGGCGGCAGCACGCCCCTGGGGACCTATCCCATCACCGTCACCGGCAACGGCGGAGGCATCCAGCAAACCACCACCGTCACTCTGACGGTGACGGCGTCGGGTGGGCAGCAGGGCTTTGGTTTTGACTTCCGCAACACCTCCACCTTTGTAAGTGACCCTCCAGGCGACACCTACGTGCTTTCCACCACCGCCTATCCCACCCAAGGCAGCGGAGTTACCTATGGCTGGGTGAAGGCCTCACTCGTCAATGCCCGCGATCGCAATGCCAAGCTGGACCCGCGGCTGGCGGGCATCAACTACACCACCAACGGTGCCCCGGCGACGTTCTATGTGGATCTGCCATCTCCCGGCACCTACAATGTGTCGCTGGCCCTGGGAGATGCCGGCTATCAGCAATGCTGGGTGCAGTGCCAGATCCAATTCCTGGATGGGAGCACGGTGCTGGCCACGGTGACCGTGGGATCCACCCAGTTGGGCTATTTCTATGATGCAAAAGGGAACAACTGGTCGGCCGCGGCGTGGCCGGGTAGCAACCTCAGCCAGCAGGTAACGTTGACGGGTACGCGACTGACCATGGTGGTGGGGACAACCAAGGCGACGGGAGACTACACACCAATCGCATTTCTGGGGGTGACTCTCGAACAGTAGTGAGTACGCAGCGGAACGGAATTGGGGTGCGTTCGGATGGTGGCAAGCCCCCGCAACTCCCATTCGGAATGCATCCCTGCACATCCTGCCCAAAACCTTCTGAGACTGTTGAAAACTAGCGGAGAGTGGTGAGGCTGGGTGGCTGAGGGCTTTCGTCGAGGATTTTACTTTTGCTTGTCTAGCTCCTTACCAAATCTCTTCCCCCTTCATCCCAGCTGCGCACTGAGTGTGGGTGGTAGTTGCGTTAGGAAACGCACCAGGCGTTTCAAATTCTGCGCGGTGGCGGCCAACAAGAACTACTCGCTCACATTCCACAGGCGGCGTAATCGCACTCGATGCAGCCTACGAGTTGGCCTGATATCAACAGCTATTAGGTCAGTTTTCCTCAGCAACACCGAAAATGTGCTGCTTCACGCTCAGTCTCACGGACCATGGCCCATTTCTGAGTTGAGCACTATTGACCATACTCAAAGGATTTTAGACAGGCACACTGGTCGTGCAGGCATGTCTTACCAGACAAGGCACACCGCTTTGCAAGCAAACCTGAGCAGCAACGCAGCACCAGTGGGTAAAAACGCGATCAACTGCCAAGGAGAGGTAAACTAATGCCAAGAGATAAACACAACATGGCCGCTGAGCACCACGAAAAGGCGGCAAAATCCCACCGTACCGCTGCTGAGCATCATGGAAAGGGTGAGCAGGAAGCTGGCCACCGGCACTCCACTGAAGCGCTAGAGCATTCGAAGAATGCTTATCAGCACTCACAAGAGGCTCATAACAAGTCGGTCGAAGCTAACAAGAAGTAAAGTTATATTCAATCATTGGGCTGTTTCCCGCGGCTCGGGTGCGGCCCATTTTTGACTTTTCAAGGAGGGCGACATGAGTACAGAAACGCTTTTAATTATCGTAGTTGTCGTGCTATTGCTGGGCGGCGGCGGGTGGTATGGCAGGGGTCGTTGGTACTGACCGCTCGCGTCGGTTCTCCTGCGTCGCAAACTGCGGCACTAGTCCAGGCGAGTTGAACACGCCTATACCCGAGAGCAGTGAACCAGATGCTGTATTCGGAAAGCACGATGTGCCCAGGCTGTTCCAAGTTACCGGCGAACGCGAACTAGAGAAGCGGAATGTTCGTGCTGGGAATGAAAGATGGTGGGAACGGCGCGGTTGAGGGGTGATTGAGAGCGCTAAATCCCCATTTCACAAGCAATCATGGCACCGTGCCTCGTGCGGGAACCATTGCTTTCGACACGGAGAGTTTGCTGGGGAGATATGGATGAGGCGTTCCTGCGCGAGATGACTGCTTCCCAGCCCTTACCGCTTCAGCTTTCTACGGAATGCGGCGATTGCACCGCACAATCCCAAGGCAGCGAAACTCGAGGGCTCGACCGCGGCCACACCCACACCCACAAGACCCGGGGCAAGCAGACCGATGGTCGCTGGCTCAGGAAGACTAGGGGCGGAGACGCAGTTGTCGATGCTGATGGTGTTGGTATCCAGGGTGACGGCGCCATTCAGGGCTATTACTC
>JBKQKT010000016.1:0-5533 GCA_052147365.1 Candidatus Korobacteraceae bacterium
AGGTCGATTGGATGCGCTGCTCGGGTAGAGCGGGCCATCAGGCCCGCGTCTTGGCGCCCTTCCCGAAGGCCCGGGGGACTCAACCCACGGCCTTCGCAGTGGGTTGAGTCCCCGCAAGAATAGTTACGGTCTCAACGCGGCGCTAAAGCGCCGTTCTACCAGCTCCGCTTCGAGAATTTTGACACAGATACTCGCGCTGGCCCCATTTCAGCTTGTTGCGCAGCACATCGAAGAAAGTTTTTTTCATGCGCAGCAGCCGCACCGCGTGGCTTGCACGATGGCAGGTCAAACGATCACCCTGCTTGACCGGCACACCAACCTGTCCATCGATGCTGAGGAACGCCTCCTCGTCGCTGGTCCCCACCCGAAGTTCGACCGTGGCTTTATCGGTGACGACGAGAGGCCGGTGGGTGAGCGAATGGGGGCACACTGGCGTCACCACAAAGGAAGTGACAGACGGCATGAGCACCGGACCACCTGCGGCGAGAGAGTAGGCCGTCGATCCAGTCGGGGTGGCGACAATCACGCCGTCAGCCTTGCAGTTGAATACAAAAACGCCATCGATAACCAAATCGAAATCCAGGAGGCGGGCGATGGCGCTCTTGCTCACGACTGCATCGTTCAATGCATAGTGCTGCGCCGCTTTCTCGCCGTCGCGAAACAGGGTGCAATGGAGCAACGCGCGCTCTTCGGTTGGACAACTGCCGGCATCGACGGCTTCCAGCGTGGAGTACATCTCGTTCAGCGGCACTTCGGTGAGAAACCCAAGAGAACCAAGATTTACGGCCAGAATCGGAACCCCTTCGTGCCCCACGGCCCGGGCAGCGGAGAGCAGTGTTCCATCGCCGCCAAGAACCAGCGCGAAACCGGGACGTTGAGCGCCGAGTTCTTCCCGGGGTATAACTTCCTCTCCATCGACGTACCGCCCCGTCTCCTGGTCCAGATAAATCTTGTATCCACGTCGGCGAAACCAGGAAACCAGCTCCGGCAGAATCTCTGTCAGCTTGGCCCTCGATGGCTTGGAAATGATTGCGACTGACTTCATAATTTGCGTCTAACTGCGTGCCTGTTAGAGGAGTTCCAGGAACTCGTCCACTGTCATGCCAGCCGCGCGAATCAAGGCCCGGAGCGTACCGGCCGACAGTTCCTTGTGCTGGGGGATGGAAAGATTAGCTCGCTCGCCCCGCTTGTTAACACCAGATGGCTGCCCACCTGGCCCATCGCCTCCCAGCCTGCCTTGCCAAACGCCTTAGCCGCCTCTTTGCCTGAAATGTTGCCGAGTTTGCCCATTCGGGATTCGCGCCTCTTAAGCGCAGATGCTGCATCGGCAGGCCGTCCAAGTTAGAGATTCCGGATCTTAGACAGCCACGACGATTGGGGTTTGCTGAATCGGCATCGCCCGGACAGCTTTCTGATCTTCAGCCCACATCCAAGCCGTGATGGCTTCCTTGATGTTTTCTAGTGCTTCCTTCTCGTCAGAACCTTGCGAGACACAGCCCGGGAGAGCCGGGCATTCGGCCACAATCCAACCATCTTCGGCCTGCTTCAGAACCACGTGGAAAATCATCGTGCGCTCCTCCCTGCCATCATTGTAACGGGCAATTGGTCACGTTGGTTAGTGCGGGGCCTTTCCGGCCGGGCGCGGCTGCCTTAAGGAAGACCCGATCTCGCGAAGCGTGCCTGCAGCAGAAACTCCCGGTTTCCCTCTGTTCCGAGAATCGGCGACTCGATGGCATCGATCGCCATGCCTCCAAGCCCGCACACGGCTTCTCTAACTTGGGAGACAGCCAATTGTTGTACTTCCGGGTCGCGAACGATACCCCCCTTGCCGACCTGCTTGCGGCCGGCCTCAAACTGGGGCTTCACCAGCACAACCAGACCGAAGCCCTCGGGCGGCGCACTCGCCCTCGCGCATCGCAGCACCGCCGGGAGAACGAGTGTAGCCGAGATAAAAGAAACATCCATGGCGACGAAACTGATCGGCTCCGTCTGTGCTGGATCGGACCAGAGCTGCTCAGGGGTGAGATAACGGGCGTTCGTCTTCTCCAGCAATCGGACGCGGGCGTCGTTGCGCAACTTCGCATCCATCTGCCCGTAGCCGGTGTCCACGGCAATGACCCTGCCAGCACCATTTTGCAGAAGGCAGTCGGTGAAGCCGCCGGTGGACGCGCCGATGTCCAGGCAGGTCCTGCCTTGCACGTCGATGTTCCAATGCTGCAGAGCGCGAGCGAGCTTCAATCCGCCGCGGCTCACAAATGGCAGGTCGTTGCCCAGAATCCGGACCATGGCGTCGCCTTCGACATTCGCGCCTGCCTTTTCAATCTTTTGCTCGTTCACCAGCACGCGCCCGGCAAGAATGAGAGCTTGCGCGCGCTCCCGTGACGGCGCCAGCCCGCGCTCCAGCAGCAGTTTGTCGAGACGCGATCTCACGCCGCCAGACTAGCATGGACCGGTGAGTACTTCGCCTGCGATGAACAGCGATTCAGTTTTCATTCCGCACCTTCCACAGGGCAGAATGCCAGACGTTTCGAATTGCGAGGAACTTAGGAATCGGCAATCGCCCTTTTCCACATAGTTATGCACATGCTTGTTGAAAACTGTTTTCAATTTGCCAGGGCCGCAACCGGTAATTTTTTTCTGCGATAGAATGACGATTCTTCCGGAGCGCGACAATGATAACTAAGAGCGAGAGGCGGGCTGGACGAACCAAGAAGGCTGCGGCTAAGCCGTTGCAAGAGCACAGCCCGCAGGCAACCAATGGTAACGAGACCGCTCTGTCGACTCAGGAAGTTTTGCGGCGTTTGTACTTTCTCATGCTGAAGTGCCGGAAGCTGAGCGAGCGAGCACAACACCTAGCGGCCAGCCGCGATCCCGCTGTTGATTATGACTTTGTCATTGGACACGAGGCCATCGTCGTCGGCGCGACCTTCGAGTTGGGCCAGCAAGACACGATAGCCGCATCATCCCGCAACTTCGCCGCGCATGTTGTGAAGGGAGCCCGGTTAGAGGCCCTGTTGGCAAACGGACCTCAAGAAAACGGATCTCAGCCCGGTGCCCTGACGCTGCTTGATCCGCTCAACCTCGGGACCGGTCTTGCCCTTGCCCATCGGCTGGAGAAGAAGCGCAACGCGGTCGTCGCGTTGTGCAGCCGTGGGGACGCCGCATCGCAGGATTGCTGGCTAGAGGCGATGAAGTTCGCCGGAATTCACAAGCTTCCTATCATTTACGTGCTGATGAGCGGCCCAGCGTTCGAGCCTGCTCCGGAGAAACAGAATCTTGCGCTCGAAGAGCTGAGCTTCATCGCCCGCGATTGCGGCTTTCCGGCCATCATTGTGGACGGCAAGGATGCAGTGGCGGTCTGGCGCGTCGCGCAGGAATCCATCCATCGCGCCAGAAATGGGGCGGGACCCACTCTGGTCGAGTGCGACACGGAATCGTCACCGAGCAGCGATACTCTGGCGCATCTGGAGCACTACATGAGCAAGCGCGGCCTGTGGGGCGAGGAGTGGAGGCGGGATGCTGCGGACCGGATTGACGCTGAGATTGCGGAGGCAGCATCAGCATTCAACCGGAAGTGAGGTTGAGTTGAAAGAAAAGCCGCACCAAGCCGGTGCGGCTTTCGTTTTCTTACTTTGAGTTAGACCTGTACCTACAGCTTTTCGTAGAACTCACACGCCGAGCACGAGATGTACATGCCACCAGGAATGTCTTTCTCGCGGTCCTTAACCCGTTTCACGACGCGGGTGGGCTTCCCACATTTGGGGCAGTCCGTGCTCTTGGTGGTGTCCATGATCTTCTTGCGGTCAGCCGTCTTTGCAACTTTCGCCATGCTCTTCTCCTGAACAGTAAAAGACTACGCCCGCAGCCGTCTGCGGTCCTTGAAATAATTGCCACTTGCGGGAGTAAAACTTGTGGTCGAAGCGGACAGCCTTATCGCCCTAAACAGGGGATTGGGCCGACAGCGGGCGCTCAGCGCCAAACCCTACTCGCCGGGTAACAACATTATTTTACCGTAGGCTGTGCGCTGCTGTCTCTTTCACCCACGATCAGGTAGTGTCCTGGCTTGACGCTGGGATCGGATCGCTCCAGCTGCTTGTCATGCGACGTTTGGTTAGTCATGGTGGAAATAGAAGAGGTTCCCGTCCAGATCCTCTACGGTGAACTGCCGTAATCCCCAGGGCTTTTTTTCCAGAGGATCCACGATGTTCGCACCTGACGACTTCAGTTCCTGGTATGACGCATCGATATCTTCAGCGAACACCCAGTGAATGGCAGGTTCGAACGGCGGCTTCCTCTTCCGAAAGAATATCGCCACATTATCGCGTGACACGGCCCCAATCTCTTTGCCTGGGTAAAGCCACCCAATCTCAAAGCCGAGTGCATCTCTGTAATGCTGTTGTGCGCGCTCGACATCAGCGACCGGCAACTCCGGCACGGGCTGGCCAATTGCATTCATCTTCTCTTTTGCGCCCACAGAGATCTCCTTTGCTCTCCTTTATGCAACAAGACTGCCCACGCGTCAACTTAGGACACCACCCACGTTCAACCGTGCTGCGGCTTCGGTGTGGCGCTGACTCGAAAATGATCCTGAAAGACGCCTCTCTACTCCAGATCGCCAGCCTATAGCACTTGGGTGGGGGCAATAGAACACTTAACGACCCCAGAGGTGAGCGCCCGGAATCAACACTATCGCCTGATTGCTTTTCGCGGCAACTCCACCGATAATGTGTTGACCAATCACAATCAGATAAGCACAGTGGGAACTCTCAGAGGCGATGCTCTGCTCGCAGGATAGCGCTACCAACCATTGATTCGCAGAATCTGTCTGTTAGGCATTCATAACTTCGCATTGGAATTGAAGCTCGCCGTGAATGACGGGCATGAGAATTGTGTGCGCCAAATTATGGGTCAATTTCTAGTCCCAACAACGGCTTCAACTAACTTACTGAGGAGTGAAACAAAACGATGAATAAGAAAATGGGAAGAGTTTTGGCGGGACTGTGCGCGTTGGCGATGGCCGCCGTCTGGGCCCTGCCGATGGGCGCGCAGATGTCAGACGTCAAAGAAAAGCCGCCAATGTATTCGTACGTGGAAAATTGGGCCATTCCGCGCGCCCAGTGGGCGGAGATGGCCAAGAACACCGCGGCTGACCAGAAGATCCTCGATCAGGCGATGGCTAGCGGGACTATCGTGGCCTATGGCAACGATGTAAATCTGGTTCACCAGGCCGACGGCGAAACGCATGACGACTGGTGGTCGGCCATGTCCATGGCCGGGCTGCTCAACGTGCTCGACCAGTTCTACAAATCAGGCGGTACCACTTCGCCCGTCCTGGCCAGCGCCACGAAGCACACGGACAACATTTTCGTCAGCCGGTATTACAACTGGCATGCCGGGTCGTTTAAGGATGTGTACACGCACGGTTCGTCGTATAAATTGAAGGCCGATGCGCCCGAGGACGCGGTGGACGCGCTCAGCAAGAACCTGATCGTGCCCATGATGGAGAAGTTGCTCGCTCAGGGCGTAATTCACG
>JBKQKT010000017.1:0-5350 GCA_052147365.1 Candidatus Korobacteraceae bacterium
TGAACATTGCCGAACCGGGAGCGCTGATTGGCTTCGCCGGGCCTCGTGTCATCGAGCAGACCATCCGCCAGAAGCTCCCCGAAGGCTTCCAACGCAGTGAATTCCTCCTCCAGCACGGCATGCTGGACGCCGTGGTGCATCGCCGCGATCTCAGGCACTATATCTCTCGCGCGTTGGACTTCATGCAGGTACCCGCGCAATGACCTTTCTGCAGCCACGCCAGTCGTACAATCAAGGCTCATGAAAGCCATTCTCGTCACGCGTCCTGGTGGTCCCGAAGTCCTGGAAGTCCGAGATGTGCCAGAGCCCAAGGCCATGCCGGGCGAAGTCATCGTGCATGTGGAAGCGGTGGGCGTAAATTTCGCCGACACCATGTCTACACGTGGTAGCTATCCCGGCACGCCAGCCCCACCCTTCATCACCGGCCGCGAGTTCGCCGGCATCGTTGAGACGACCGGTGAGCGCGTAATGGGCTACACGCAATACGGCGCTGGGGCCGAGAAGATCGCGATGAAGTCCAGGCTGCTGTGGCCGCAACCGGCGGGCTGGACCTCGGTGCAGTCGGCGGCCTTCCCGGTTAATTTTCTTACCGCCTACCTGGCGTATTGGAAAGCGGGCATGACCGCGGATGCGATGGAACCAATTCTGTGGCACGACTCGCGCCAACGCCGCGCTCTCATCCATGCTGTAGCCGGAGGCGTGGGCACCGCCGCCGTTCAGATTGGGAAATTGCTGGCCATCGAAACCTATGGCACGGCGTCGTCGGACGAAAAGCTGGAGCGCGTAAAGCAGCTCGGACTCGACCACGGCGTCAACTATCGCGAAGTTGACTACGAAAAGCGCGTGCTCGAGCTGACCAACGGCGAAGGTGTGGACGCGGTTTTCGAGATGCTCGGAGGCGAACACACCGCCAAGAGCCTGCGCTGCTGCCGCCCTTTCGGGCGCGTCATCATCTACGGCACCGCGACCGGCCAGCGCCAGCAGTTCGACACCGGCGCCATGATGTCCAGGAGCCTGAGCGCTCATGGCCTGTGGCTCAGCGTGCTGGCGCAGGATCACGAGTTGATGAACAGCAGCCTGCAGGCCATGCAACCCTGGATCGAGCATGGCAAGCTGCATCCCGAAATCGGACACGTCCTGCCCGTGGACCAGGCGGGTGAGGCGCACCGCCTCATGCTGCAGCGCGCCAACTACGGCAAGATCGTGCTGAAGATCGAATAGCTTCCTGGAAAGGAATCGTGGTTGCCGTACGCATGTCATTCATCTGGCCGTAGCTGCACGAATGGTACGCTGGGATATGTTCTTCGTGTCATTGACCGGCTTTGCAGCGGGCACACTATGTACGCTGGCATATCTTCCGCAGGCCTTGCAGTCCTTCCGCACCAAGTCCGTGCGCGACCTGTCGCTGCTCATGCTGATCAGCCTCAACGTAGGGCTGTTGCTTTGGGTAGGCTATGGCTTCATGATCCACTCGCTGCCCATCATCCTGCCCAACGCCGTCACATTTCTCCTGAGCGCGCCATTGCTGATGATGAAGGTACGCTACCGCAAGACCGCGGAACGGTGATACCCGCCGACTTGTGACCCGCCGCTGTAACTGCGCGGCGCTCTTGCGGCGCGAAGACTCTTCACGGCATGATGATGCGGCTCGAAGGGTGATCCGCAGTGGCAACCGTGGTCGGATTGTCTGGAAAGCGCTCACTCACGAAATCGAGAAAGCGGCGTGAGCGCGGCCGCCCGGACGTCTGCATATTGGCAAGGCGAAGAGTGAACACCAGCGCTTTCAGCACCTCCGAATCCTTGAGCTTGACGTAGCCGAGGTGCTTCTGCTCGAGCTCGCGAAACTCCTGCAGGAGTTGGCGAAGCGCGTCGATGATCGCCTGCTGTGCCAGGCCCGGCAAAGCCTCCTGATAAACCAAGCCCGAACTCACCATGGTTTGATAACTCTTGGCCATATTCGCTAAAGCCCCGATGACTTCACGGTCCGTCAGGCTGCGGTCGGCGCCGTACCGCCTGGCAAGGGTGTGCCAGACGCCTAGCAGGAGAGGCTCATGTTCCCGCAGGAATTGCTCCGGGACCTCAACCGCCGGAAACAACCCCTCCTCGGGCAGATCTTCGAGGCGTCGCGGTTCCTCGTGTTGTCGTGCCTGCTGCAGGTAAACACAGTCGGAAGGACAGTCGAGCGACAATTCTCGCTGCTCACCGCAACACTGCGGGCAAATGCGGTCGTGGACCGCCGGGCAAAACCGCTTCTCCTTCCGAACGTTGCAGAGTATACAAATCAATCTGGAGCTCCTCGTAGGAATCGCCGAAAGTTACCATTATGGCACCTTCCAGTTGCCGGGGGTCTGCCGGACCCGCATGAGTAGCGGCTTTTTGCGCGCGGCCTGTGGAAAACCCGCATGAAATAAGGCGGAAAGTGCTTCCCCCTGTGAAGAAGTTGGTATAAGATAAGCCACGAGTTGAGCACTTTTACTGCTCAAGACTTCAAGGAGGAAGAACGAATGGCAACAGGCATGACCAAGACCCAGCTCGTCCGTCACATGGCTGAGAAGCACGAGCTCAGCAACAAACAGGCTGCAGCATTTCTCGACTCGCTCGCAGAATTAGCCGTCAAAGAAACCAAGAAGAGCGGCCTGTTCGTACTGCCAGGACTGGGCCGTCTGGTGAAGTCGAACCGTAAGGCGCGCATGGGCCGCAATCCCCAAACCGGCGAAGCAATCAAAATTCCCGCCAAGACCGTGGTGAAGTTCCGCGTGGCCAAGGCCGCGAAGGACTCAATCGCACCCAAGAAATAGGTCCTTTTGTTTTACGGACAGGGGCCGGCCGCGTGCCGGCCTTTTGCATTTAGGGGGTAGAGGTTAGGGACTGGCGGTCAGTTAACTTCCTGGCCCCTAACTTCTAACCCCTAACCCCTGCTTTCCAGCACTGCCGCGAAGAAGCCATCACACGGCTGCACACCCGGCAGCGTTCGCAGGAATTTTCCGCTGAGCAGCGAATCCAGATCATCCCAAACAAACTCCCCGTCATCGCGCAGCCGTTGCAGTTCGTCGCGGCAGTCGCGGACCCGGTATGCGGGATTGTCTCGCAGAACCTCCTCAACCACCTCCTCGTTCTCATCGCGCTCCAACGAGCACGTCGAGTACACCGCGCGACCGCCGGGAGCGAGCTGCCGCAATGCGGCGCGCAGAATGTCCACCTGCCGCGCATGCAAATCGCTGAGGTCATCGGGCGCGAGTCTCCACTTGATTTCGGGATTGCGCGCCAGCGTACCTGTGCCTGAACACGGCACGTCGGCTAGCACGCGATCGAAGCCCCCTTGCAGTGGCAGATCCAGTGCATTTGCGGTAATCACTTGCACGTTTGCGGCGTGTACCCTCCTGCGCAACAGTTCGGCGCGGTGCGGATGCAGTTCCACAGCAATGATCTCAGCGGTGGGATTGCGCGCCGCCAGCGCGGCCGTCTTCCCCCCGGGAGCGGCGCAGCAGTCGAGCAGGCGCGAACCCGCCCCTACAAGTGCAGCCACAAGCTGCGAGGCTTCGTCCTGAATGAAGACCCGCCCTTCGCGAAACGCGAGGGATTGGGTGATATCACCGCCCGTGATGATGCGCGCTGAGGCGAGTAGCGCGCCAGGGGTGAGTGCGACGCCTTCAATCGCCAATTCCCGCTCGATCTCGGGACTATCCAAGCGAATGGCAGTGCTCGGGATGCGCTGGTTGTGTTGGCAAATTGCGAAAGCCGACTCCGCGCCGAATACCGCAATCCACCGCTTCACCAGCCACTGGGGATGCGCAAACTCGTGCGTCAAAAATGGAATCGGATCGCCGACAATCGTTTCCGGCAACGGCGCGGGCGTTATTTCAGCTAACCTGCGCAGCACCGCATTCGCAAACGGCGCCGCGGAACGCTTCTTTGCGCGCTTCACCAACTCCACGCTTTCGTTGATCGCCGCGCGCGCCGGGATGCGGCTGAGAAACTGCATCTGATAAGCGGCAAGCCGCAGAGCATTCAGCACTTCGGTATCGAGCTTGTTCAGCGGACGCGAAGAAGCCTTTGCAAGCGTCTCGTCCAGCCGCGAGCGCCAGCGCAGCACGCCCATGACCAGCTCCGTCGCGAGAGCACGATCCGCGATGCTGAGCTTGTCGAGCTTTTCCGAATGCAGCAGCTCGCTCGCGTAAGCTCCGGTTTGTTCCACACGCAGGAGGATATCGAAGGCGGCAGCGCGCGAGGGTGAAACGGTGGTTGGCATTTTGGTAGCTGGTAATTGGTTGGCAATTAGCACTTGGCGGTGCTCGGTGCGCATCCCCAGTCGCCTTTGTACGCATTCCAAAAGCTGGAAGACCAATCACTAACCACCAAGTACCAAGTGCCGCGCGCTAATCGCTGCCCAATTCCTCGCCATTCTCCGGTCTGTATCCATTGACAAAATCCCGCGACCTCATTCGCTTCTTCCCCTCGAGTTGCAGCTCTCGCACTTCCAGGGCTGTGCCATGCGCGAAGCCCAGCAACAGACGATCCTTTTCGACCCCGAAGTGCCCCGGCGCAACTGTAGTAGCCTCGGACGCAGGTACTGCCGAGTGTAAATGCAGCATTTTCCCTCGAAAGTGGCCGAACGCCCCCGGCCACGGCTGAAAGCCCCGCAAGCGATTCCATGTCTCAACCGCCGTGCGCGAGAAGTCAATGAGCCCATCCTCGCGCTTGAGGATGGGGGCAAGCGTCGCTTGCGAATCGTCCTGGGCTTGCGGAATGATAGTTGCGTTCTGAAGACCAGCGAGAGTCGCAATCATCAACTCGGCACCGGTTTGCGCCAGGCGCGGCGCTAGAGTTAACGCCGTGTCCTCGGGTTTTATGCGCTCCTCGGTTTGCAGCAGGATGCCGCCGGTATCAAGCCCGGCATCGATGCGCATCGTGGTCACGCCGGTAACGGTCTCGCCACACGCAATCGCCCACTGGATGGGCGCTGCGCCGCGATACTTTGGCAGCAGCGAGGCATGCAGGTTAATGTTGCCGAACCTGGGGAGGTCGATCATCCACTGCGGAATGATCCGCCCATAGCCGACGACGATGATGGCTTCCGGCGCGATACTCTCCAGTTGCGCACGGAATTGGTCGTTGTTCTTGATCTTCTCGGGCTGGGTAACGGGAAGGCCAAGAGCCAGCGCAGTTCGTTTTACCGGCGATGCGCCCAACTCCATGCCGCGTCCGCTGGGGCGGTCAGGTTGGGTTGCCACCAGCTTCACTCGGCTGCCCGCGCCCACGAGCTTTTCTAGCGTGGGGACGGCGAAAAACGGCGTTCCGCAGAACACCAAGTCCATCATGGCCGCGTTACCATTCGCCCTGCTTCATCAGC
>JBKQKT010000018.1:0-9853 GCA_052147365.1 Candidatus Korobacteraceae bacterium
CTCGCTTCAGGTCTTCAATGGCGGCGGCAGTAATCTCCGGCGCGCCATAGGTGCCGCGGTTCACCAACACTGCCACCGGCGCATCCGTCAGCGAGAGCGAAGGATCGGCGCTGAAAGTCTGAAGCGGATACTTCTGCCCTTCCAGAGACGCCAGCGTTCCTTGCTTGATGAAGAAATTGGCCAGGCGCACTCCCTGCTGGGGGTCTTCGCCAGTCGTGTCGCGAAGGTCAAGGAGAATCTTCTTGCCTTTTCCGGCCGCCTTGATGCGGGCAGCGATGTCATCGACACGAGCCGCGGTCAAAATCCCCGGCTTCAAATAAAGGATCGATGCGTTTTCGTAGAATTGCTCGCCCAACGGCGGCACTGCGAACGCCGCGCGCGTCAGCTTGATCGTGTCGGGATCGGGCTTGAAGGGCCGGACGACTGAAAGGGTAACCGTGGTGCCGGGCTTGCCTGAGAGCATGAAGCGCACGATGGCCAGCGGCAAATCGTGAGTTGACTGGCCGTCAATCAGGTCGATCACGTCGCCGTCGCGAAAATGCTCCTGGTCGGCGGGCGATCCGGGCAGCACATTCACCACTGTCGCGTATCCAAATCGCTTGGAGATGGTGAGCCCCACCTGCGCATTGTCCGTTGCCGGGCGGTCCTTGTAGGTTTTGTACTCGGACGGTGTTAGATAGCTGGAATCGGGATCGAGCGAGTCGAGCAGGCCGTGGAGCGCGCCGGTGGTCACGGCGGGAATGTCGGGCTGCGTCACGTAGTAGTTCTGAATCTTGCGCAGAACCTCGGCGTAGACGCGCATCTGCTTGTAAGCCGCGTCCTGTTCATCGCCGGCATGTACGCCGACCCATCCAAACTCGCCCGCCACATAGCTGATGCCGAGGCCGGCAACCATTACGAATGCAACAACAAAGACAAAGCGCTTGAAAAATCGGGACACGCACACCGCCAGGGCAGCTCTTAAGGGGAAGCCAGCCGCTCACACTCTATAGACGCAATGATACCCCAAGCAGCACTCGGAAAAGGGTCTGAACGATGGAGAACGCTGGAAACGAAAGTGTTAACCGCGGGTGTTAGAGGCCGTCACTGAGGCAGGACAAATCCGATGGTCAACCGGTTGCCGTCCCCATTGCTGCTTTTGACCCGCTCATAGGCGATCGTGCTGGCGAACTTCCGCATCAGAAGGATGCCTCGGCCTCCGGGCCGAAGAAAATCCTCTGGCGATGGCTCAACCAATTCTTCAATATGCTCAGATTGGAGCGGATCGAACGGCGGAGCCTGATCCTCGATGGTGAATTCAAGCAGGTGCGCTTCCGGCAACGCACAATCGACAGTCAGCGTTTGGTTCGCCTGGCCAACGTAGCCATGGCGGATGACGTTTGAAATCGCTTCCTCGAGGCAAAGGTGGATAGCGAACGCCGTGTCGGATGGGATGTTAAATTGAGCGATCAGCGCCTCGACCCATGGCCAGAGTAAGGCCATGTCGTCAAGCTGACCTTTCAGGGTCAGCCGTGACACGTGTTTGGCTGTGTCTTCTGCGGACATGGCCGCCACCGGACAGGAGATGGTGCTCATTGCAAAGACGCTACCGCCGCGGCCAGATCATGGTGAACCGGCAGGATAGAGTCAATGCCGCTGGTTTTCAAAACCGATTCCACCATCTCAGTGGGCGCGAACAGAACCACTTTGCCGCCACGGCTAAGCACAGCCCGCGCGGGAAACACGATGGATCTCAATCCCATGGAACCAAGGAAGGTGACCTTCTGCAAGTCGATCAGCAGTTTCTTTGCGCTGCCCGCAATCAAATTCATCTTCATATCTACGGCCGCAGCCCCGCCAATGTCCATGCGCCCATCCAGTTCGACCCGCGTGATGCCGCCGTCCATTTCATGCGTGGAGAGTTCCATTTCCATCGCCCTTTTCTTTTCTTAGAGATCACTGAATCTTCGAACCAGATGCTACGGGACAATTGTGACAGTCCGGTTACAAACGCAAAAGATCAGAAGAGATTGGTGATGCTGTTGGAAAAGGAGATCGCGAGAAGCGCGTCTTTTGCAATGGGCACCGTGATTTTCGAGACCGGACTGTCTCCGTCGAAGAGCTGGACCTTCATGGTCTTGGTCTTCTTGGCCTTGAATTCGGAGCTTACCGGCTTGGAATCCCACTCCTGGCCGCCGCTCTTGAACGAGACCTGGAACTCTTGCATGCCGGGCGGCGCATACAGATTGTCCAGGCTGGTGCCGTCACCGGTGACGAAGTGAAGATAAGGCTGCTTGTTCATCGACACGGTGAAGGGAATGCCCTTGGGGAACTTGCTCACGTCGATCTTCAGCTTCCCGTTCTTGTTCGGGTCGGCTTTTCGGGGATCGAAAGCCGCCGCAGCCGCAGGCGTGGACGTCGGTGGTTTAACAACCGGTGCCGGTGTGGGATTTTGAGCGGGATTGGCCGGAGCAGGCGGCGGAGTGACTGCGGCCACCGGCTGCGGTGGGGGCGTCGTCTTTGACGCGGTGGGCTTGCCGGGAGTGGGCTTGGTCGCCGGCGGGTTGGTAGTTTTTGGCGTGGCTCCGGGTTTCGCCGGCGTGGTTTCAGGTCCGGCTGCTGGAGGGTGCGTTTCCGGCGGAGCGGGTAGAGGCTCGATTTGCTGAGGACTTGGCTGCGGCTGCGGAACGGGAATCGTGACCGCTTGAGACGGAGGCGATGGAATGGGCGGCTTGCGATGCGCGTACCAGTACCAGCCACCTGCAATCGCCGCGCCAAGCCCAACAACCGAAAGCAGCGCGATGGCAAATACGCTCCCGAACTTCTTTGGCGTCGCCGGCCTTGCTGCCGCCGGTTTTATGGCCTGCTTCGCTCCGGATTTGTCCGCCGCAACCACCGGCGCTGGCCGTAGCGACCCGGAGATCGCGTTCGGACCGAGCGTGGCATCGGACTCCATCGCGGAAGGCATGAGCGGCGCAGACTGCATCACGCTCGTTACCGGGCTCGTGCGCACAGCCGCCAGGTCCTGCGCAAGTTCTTCGCCGGTCTGGTATCGATCCGCGGGGCTCTTGGCCAGGCACTTCAGGATCACCGCTTCGATCCGCCCAGGAATGGCAGGATTGAGCTTCGCTGGCGGAACCGGCTCGGTGTAGACGACCTTATAGGAGACGGCGGTCATGGTTTCGCCGGGGAATGGCTGCTCGCCCGTGGCCAGCGAATAAAGAATCACGCCCAGCGAAAAAAGGTCTGCGCGGCCGTCAATCGGCGAACCCGTGAACTGCTCCGGCGGCATGAACGATGGCGTGCCCAGCAATTGCCCAGTGGTCGTAATGTCGCTTGACGCCAGCTTGGCAATGCCAAAGTCGGTGATGCGCGGCCGTTCGCTGCCGTAAACCTCCTTCGAGGTCATCAGAATATTGGCGGGCTTGATGTCGCGGTGAATTACGCCCTGGCGGTGCGCGTAACCGAGAGCTTCGGCGATCTGCTGGCCGATTTCGCAAACGCGGTCCAGGGTAAATCGCTCGCCTTTCTTAATCGCTTCTCCCAGTGTGCGGCCTTCCACGAATTCCATCACCAGGAAGGGCGCTCCCTGATCCTCGCCCACGTCAAAAACGGGCACAATACCGGGATGCGCCAGCACGCCGGATGCCCGTGCTTCGCGGTAGAAACGAGTCCGGTACTCTTCGCTTTGAGCGCCTTCGAGCGCCGTGGTATGGATCGTCTTGAGCGCGACAATGCGGCCGACGGCAGGGTCCTTGGCCTTGAAGACGCTCCCCATGGCGCCGCGGCCTAATTCCTCGACAATCTCATACCTTCCAATAAGTTTGGGGACGCCCATGGTGAGGATTGTACCAATCCCAAGCGACCAAATTCAGTCGATTGAATCGTGAGGATTTTGACCCTTGGGCAGCTTAGCACCGGCGGCGCGCGCGCCGCCGGCCTACGCCGCCTTGCGGTAGCGCACCACCAGCAGCGTCAGATCGTCTGACTGGCTCGCTCCCCGGGTAAAGGCTCGCACCGCATCCAGAATCGCCTGCTTCAGGTCTTCAACTGACTCGTCGACCCGGCCCTCAAGCACTTTGCTCAGGCCCGCTACCTCGAACAGCTCCTTATCGGGATCCTCGGCTTCCGTTACGCCATCGCTGAACAGCACCAGCGTGTCTTCCGGCTCAAGCTGGAGCCGCGCCGACGGGTAATCGGCCTCCTCAATCAGGCCAACAGGGAACGATCCTTCCGTGTAGAGTTCGGTCACTTTGCCCTGGCGAAGAAGCAGTGGCGACGGATGCCCCGCCTTGATGTATTCGAGCATGCCGTCTGCGCCCACCATGCCGATAAACATGGTGGCATAGCGGCCCACCTCGGAGTGATGGCAAAGGAACCGGTTGATGTGGTTGAAAACCTTCACCGGGTCAGCGCCCATCGTCATTCCAGACAATGCGCCTTGCAACATCGTCGTCAGCAGCGCTGCGCCCAACCCTTTGCCGCTCACGTCGGCAATCAGAACTCCGGAGCGATCGTCGCTCACCGGGACCACATCGAAATAGTCGCCGCCCACTTCATGGCAGGGATAGTGCACGCCAGTCACGGCCAGGTGCGGAAAGTCGTTGAGCCCGTGCGGCAAGAGCGCCTGCTGGATGGTCCGCGCAATCGACAACTCCTGCTCCAGCCGTTGGCGCTCGCGTTCCCGCTCCACCAGCCGCGCATTGTCCATAATGCTGGCCGCCTGCACCGCCAGCGCATCCAGAATCTGGCGGTCAAGCGCCGAAAACGCGGCGATGCGGCGTGAGTCCAGATAGATCAACCCCAGCAACTGGCCTGGCTCCTGCTCCGCGCCAGTGTCAGCAGTGGAGCGCGACGACGCGTACAGCGGAATCGCCACGACCGCGCGCAGTCCCTGGACGACAATGCTCTCCGCCGCCTTCAGGTCCAGACCCGCCAGGTTCAGGTCCTCGGTGATGACGGCCGATTTCTTGCTGATTGCCTGGTTAATCGCCGTCTGGCTGGGGTTCAGTGTTTCCGGCGGCAGGTTTTCTGCCTTGTTGCTCCGAGCCTGGTGAACGCGCAACGCGCCCGAGGCGTCAGGCTCGATCAGCAAGCCGCGGTCGGCGTGTGTCACGGAGATCGCATGATCCAGCATCGTGCCCAGCACGGCGTCCAGAGGCAGCTGGGAGTGCAGTAGTGAAGTTGCCTCCAGCAGCAGATTCAGCCGGTTTAGTCCGCCTGTGACTGTCGTGCCTGTGAAGTCGGAAATGGAACCGATTCGCGTCAGCAGGTTGGCCACCGACTGCGGACTCGGCGCGGCGGCCGCCGCCGCCGCATGAAAAACGATCCGGTAGCTGTCTTCAAGGCCAAAGGTGATCAGATCGCCGTCGCGCAGCGTGTGTTGCTGGACCTTTGCGCCGTTCACAAACACGCCGTAGCGGTTCCCGCGGTCAAGCAGCTTGTAGCCGGTCCCTTCGGCCATAAGCGTCGCGCAGCGGCGGGAGATGCGCCCGTCGTCAAGCTGCAACACATTGTCACCCTCGCCGCCGCGCCCAATGTTGAAGGGCTCCTGCGTCACGGCGACCTTCTCCCGTGAGCCATCCGGGGCAATGATTTCGAGCGCGGCTTCGGTTTCGATGGAATGTTCGACCATGGGATCTGACGTGGGCAAATTCTAACATGCGGCATCGACAAGACTTGAGAGGAATAGCGCGATGCCGTTCAGCGAGCGGCTCCATGCAATGTTGATCAAAGAGCAAAAAATCATAGCCGCAATCTAAATATCGATCGCATTTTTGGCGAGGCACAGGCGGCGATCGATCAGGGGAGTAAGCCGTACACGTCCAGTTCAACGTACGTTGGAACGTAGACTTTTCCGTTGGCAACGGTTGGGACAGTGAATTTCACCGCTCCCCCCGCGGCGTTCCCGGCAGTCAGCGAGCTGTCCCACAACTCCGTAGTGAGGCTCGACGCGTTGTACGCGTGCAGCACAGTAGGGCCGCACCCTGAGATTGGGCAGACCTTCTTGTTGTCGAGCGCCCACACAATTGCGCTGGTGCCTGCAGGATTGGTTGACAACGAAGGTGTCGAACCAAAAGAGCCGAAAGTTAAGGCCGATGTCGATGCCGGCGATCCATTGATCTGATATGTGGATTGATTCATCGTGTACTGCTGTAGTTTGCCGCTTTTTGCGGCGAGATAGAACGACCAATTCCAATAGACCGGCGTCCCGTAGACACCGCCGCCGAAACCCAGCAATTGAACCGCGCCCGAATCTGTAGATGTGTAGCCGCCCATTGAGTTTCGATTCAGCAGGCACAAATTGGCGTCCTTTCCCCCACCGATCACGAGTTGGTTGGGGAGAGTTCCTTTGACTGGAAGGTCCACAACGACGCTGGCACCCCCTGACCCGAAGTCTTCGTCTCCCGAGTTGTCGGTCGATTGGTCAGAAGGTGTGAAGTATTGTGAAACGGTGAGATTCGGGGTCAGTTCGAGGAAGGTATCGCCATAGTCGTTGTTCGGAGCGGTCAAGCTGTTTGCATCAAATGTGCCGTTACCGGTGATGACGTAAATCTTGCCCGATGCATCGGCAGCAGGTGCTCCCCCACCCATCCAGATTCCACCCTCACCTCCGCTCGATGTGCTGCCGTTGGGTGTGGTGTTGTAGGTGTACAAAAGCGACAGACTCGATTTGTCAAACCCCATGAGCCACCCATACCACGGCGACGCGTCCTCGTGCGCAGCCCACCCCACGTACACGACGCCGTTTATCAGCGCCAGGCCCGGACGCTGGTTTTCCTGCTTCGCTGAGAACGCGACGGAGCCGCTCGTCGTGGGATATGTCGCCGCAACGGTGACGGGACCCGTCGACAGAACTTCGTTTCCGGTCGGCAGACTAATCGCATGGAGTCGCTGATACATGGTCGTTTGTGCGGAGTTTATCGATTTGGAAACGACGTACAGAATATCCGTCGCAGGATCGATGACGGGTGTCCCGGTGACGCCGATCATAGGTTGAATGTCCCCGAATCCCGAGCCGACCAGCGTGTTCGGAACCGCGGTCTCTCCCGAGAAAGCCCCGTGATTGGTGTCGATCAGATTCACATGCCATAAAGTCGTGCAGGGAGCAGTGTCAGCGTCAAAAGCGTACAAGCTGTCGTTCTCTGTCGCGACGAAAACAACGTTATGACGCGCGCCACCGATCGTCAGATTTGCCATCCACAGCGGCTGCGTATAAATAAAGCCGTCAACCGGACAACTAAAGAGCTTGCCGAAGGTAGCTGTTGTGACGTTGCTTGGCGTGAGCGCATACTCCTGTGCGTTCACTCCATCGCGAGAGAGGTCGTTGTGGTAAGTCGTAACTCCGACAAGATCTGTCACTCCAACAGTCGCGGACGCGGACACTGCCGAGTCTGTCGCGCTGGTTGCGGTGACGGTGTACACGCCCGCTGCGGATGGAGCGGTATAAGATACCGCCGCCCCGCTCGCCGCGCTGGGCGAGGAAAATGCTCCGCAAGCGGTCCCTGTGCAACTCGAGCCGGTTGCGCTCCAATTTATGCTTGAGCCGTCACTCGAGACCGCCACAAGAGACATTGCTTGATTAATTGCCAGCCCCGCATGTTGCGGCGTAACAGAAACCGTCGGCGAGCCGGGTGTGAACGTAAAGCTCGCTGAAGCTACAGAACTCGGCGAATAATTATTTGCGACTGCGAAGGCCTCGACAGTCTCCGATTGCGAGACTGTGAACGATCCTGTGTACAGCGTGAAGCTCGTGCCCGCTGCAGTCGTGTAGTAGATCGTCGCGCCCGTTGTTGAGTCCGTAATTGAGACAGTTTGTGGTGATCCAAAGGATCCGCCGTTGGGAGAGATACTCGGTGTCGCGGCGGCAGGCTGACCCGATTGCGTCGTCTGAATCGCGCATCCCCCAGTACCGGCTCCCGAACTTCCATTTCCTGTGCAAGACTGGTTGGCAAGAGTCGAGAAGTAGAGTTCGGATTCTCCGGCGCCGGTTCCGCTGTTGTCGATCACAATCCCGCTCGTGCCACCGGCTTCCGCCAAACCCGCAACTGGATTGCCTGTGGTCGCTGAACTATTGGTGACGTTGTAGTTGTACAGGCACGCCCCTTTGCACGTAATGCCGTTGGCCGTGGTGTTTCCATTGGCTCCGACGCTCATGAAAAGCCAGTCGGTACCACCATTCTCGAATTCCGTTACTGAAGAACATGTTGTTGAACTGCTGACCGGGGTGTTGTACGTGGAGTAGTTGGTTCCGGATGTGTTTGTGAAAGTCGAAAGAGGTATTTGCAGCAAACTTCCAAACGCGCAAACGTAAAGGTTTCCGGTATTTCCCACGCCGCCGTAATATGTGTTATCGAAATTCCCGACGTGCAGAACGCTTGCCGCCGAACCTGAGCTCGTCAAAGCCTGGTACGCGTTGCCATTGCCCTGTGTCGAGATGGGATTCGATACCGACGATGTAAACCTGTTGATATAAGCCGGATTCGGGCTGCTGCAGCTATATCCGACAAAATCGTAGACCTCTTCGGTCGTCAAATCGATCAGCGGAGGGTCTACGAATCCAGAAGTATCGCATGCCAGCCGGTTTGCTGAAGTCGAAACTGCTGGCGCGCCCGTCGTGGTGATTGAGTGAAGGTAGCCGGCGCCATCTCCGACGAAAAGAAGGGTCGATACGCTGTCATAGACGGGCCCGGTTAACATGGTCGGGTTCGTTGGAGCCGGACTCAATCCAGTCGTCGTCTCGGTGATCACATTGACAGGCCAATTGGTTGTCACCTCCGCAGGCGTCCCGTTGAACACGCCGGTGAATTCATGGAGTTCGCCGGATGCGTCGCCCACCCAGAGTGTATCGGCGGCGCCGTATTCATAAAACGGAGCCGATAGGCTGTCCTGTTGGCCATTCTGGAAGGCCACGCTGATCATGCAGGAATTCCCCGGTGTACACGCGGCCCAGGAAGAATTGCTCACACTGCCGGCTGTGGTATTCGTGAACGCTGTGTCAGGAGCAGCAGGCGCAGCGACTGTTCCTTCGCCCGCCTTCCATTGGATAATGCGCAGAACTGCGCCGCTGCTCGTGTTCTCGATATAGGCAATCTTTGATCCGTCGAGCGAAAGCACTGGAGACGTGAGTGCCTGGCCGGTACCGGAGTAGTAGGCCCAGTCAACCGTTGGCGGTGTGGCCGAGCAGAGACCTTGATACAGATTGCTGTAGGCAACGATGTTGGCCTGACCGCCGGGCACGCCGGTTAGGCCCGTGTTGTAAGCGATCCAATCGCTGCAACTCGCCGAGGTCGTGCTAAAGGAGTACTTGGCCGGCCACTGGCCGGCGCCTACCGTAGCGCCGCTTCCCAGGTCCATGCTCCAATCGGTCTTGATCAGCCCTTGGCTGGTGCGTCTCGATCGTTCCGAGCCGCCATGATTGCGACCCCGCCTCGCTTGCTGAAGCCGGTAACGCGGATTGTTCATAACCTTCAGCCAATGGTCGTACCGGTCTTTCCGGATCGAGGTCTCTGCCGCGCCGGGATCGGAAAAGACGGCGTGATGGTGGGTCCAATCCTCCGGGAGTCCGTGCAACTCCACCTTGTCCGCCTGCCCAACCATCGGCTTGCCGCATGCGGCGGCTACGGCGAAGGCTAAACCAATTGTCAATGCTCTTGAGCGATGCAGATTTCTGTCGAACATGAATGCGACCTCGCAAAGGCTGACTCTGGCCTTGACTGTGATTGAAAGGGCCCAGCAGCTCCAAGTCACATATGCCCAACGCTGCCAGGTACCCTGCGTCGACATGAGTTCACGAAAACGTCTTAGAAAACCGGGCGAGAAAACGGCCGCCCCTCTGCCGCGAATCAGCACCTGGACATCCGCTGAAATCTGC
>JBKQKT010000019.1:0-9456 GCA_052147365.1 Candidatus Korobacteraceae bacterium
ACCGCCAATCCGGAGAGCACCCGAAAATGGGTAATATCCGAATTGGTGACAAACAAGGAGTTGGCCAATTCAGCTACCATCAAGTGCCCAACGAGTACCTCAATTTAAGCTAAGGACCGTTATCGTCAACGGTCGCTGGACTTCGGGGTGGCTTGATTACGCCGTTCAATCCAAAATGGTGTAGAATCACGGCGTCGTTCGACGAATGGCGTAAGTCGATGCTTTCGAAGCCGGCTGTAGATCGGCACAATTCCAGAAAATCAGCGCTGGAATCGACATTCCTATCTAATCGCGTCCCCGCGATCCTCTACCGCCGGTGGATACTGGAGCTAACACATGCCGCTTAAACTGACAGTCAACGATGTAGTCACCACGTTGGATGTGCCGCCGGAAATGCCTCTGTTGTGGGCGCTGCGCGACATATTGAACCTCAAGGGCGCCAAGTTCGGGTGCGGAATGGGGCTTTGTGGCGCATGCACGGTCCTGGTGGCCGGCCATGCGGTGCGCTCCTGCATGACGCATGTTGGATCCGTGGCGGACGAACCGATCACCACCATCGAAGGGCTCTCGTTGGATGGCCAACATCCGGTTCAGGTGGCGTGGGCGGCGCTGGACGTGCCGCAGTGTGGATACTGCCAAGCCGGCCAGATCATGTCTGCCGCCGCTTTGCTGGAGCGCACGCCGCATCCCACTGACACAGACATTGACGCGGCCATGAGCGGCAATCTCTGCCGCTGCGGAACCTATATCCGCATCCGTCAAGCTATACACGAAGCTGCAGAAGCGGGCGCCGCAGCCCGTCCCAAGTGAAGGAGGGACCTCTCATGCGCCTGAATCGGAGATTGTTTCTACAGCTGACGACCCTTGCGGGCGGCGGCTTCGCTCTGGATCTTTATCGCTCACCCCTCGCCGCAGCTCAGGGGCCAGGAACACCGCCCGACCTCACGCCCCAAGCCTTCATCCATATTGCACCGGATAGTGTGGTAACCATCATGGCGCGCGCCTCAGAGTCCGGGCAGGGCATGCGCAACATGCTGCCCATGCTGATTGCTGAGGAACTGGATGTTGACTGGAAGAACGTTCGCGTGCAGCAGGCAGAGCTGAACGAGAAGATTTACGGCCCGCAGTTTTCCGGGGGCTCGGCGAATACGCCGACGGGCTGGGAGCCAATGCGCCGCGTGGGCGCAGCCGGGCGCCAGTTGCTGATTACAGCCGCTGCACAAACGTGGGGAGTGCCTGAGGCTGGGTGCACCACGCAATCCGGCCGAGTGCTTCACGCCGCCTCGGGGCGCTCCTGGAGTTACGGCGAGCTTGCCGCCAAAGCCGCCACGCTGCAACCGCCCGCGCTAAGCGGCGTCAAGCTCAAGGATCCAAGGGATTACCGCATCATTGGCCATTCGCAAACCGGCGTAGATACACACGCGATCGTCACAGGGAAGCCGCTTTACGGCATCGACGTCGAGCTCCCGGGAATGCTGTATGCAGCGATTGAAAAGGCGCCCGTGTTTGCCGGCAAGGTGAAGTCTGCCAACATCGATCAGGTCAAGGCGCTGTCAGGCGTGCGCCAAGTCCTGGTGATCGATGGCGGCATCACTCCCGCAGCCTACACGCCGTGGGAGCCGGGCATGGAACCTGGCATTGCGATCGTGGCTGATACCTGGTGGCAGGCGCAGCAGGCTCGCAAACAGCTCAAGGTCGACTGGGACCTGGGCCCGGCAGCCACACAAAGCACGGACGGTTTCAAAAAGCGGGCAGAGGAACTTCTTCAGGCCCCGCCCGCAAACACGCTGCGCAAGTATGGCGACCTGGACGCCGCGCTCCAGTCGTCGGCCAAGGTGGTTGAGGCCACTTACGAATACCCGTTCATTGCGCACGTCACGCTTGAGCCGCAGGGCGCCACTGCGCGCTGGAAAGACGGCAAGCTGGAGATGTGGTCCACCAGCACTTTGCCGGGCGATGGCCGCGGACTCGTAGCCAGGACGCTTGGCATCCAGGAGAGTGACATCACCACTCACATGGTGCGCGCGGGAGGCAGTTTTGGCAGGAGACTTCAGAACGACTACCTGGTGGAGGCTGCCTGGATCGCCAAGCGCGTTGACGCGCCGGTGAAGCTGCTATGGTCGCGCGAAGATGACATTGCCCACGACCCCTTCCGGCCGGGCGGATATCACGGCCTGAAGGCCGGTCTCGACGCGCAGGGCAAGCTCACTGCGTGGCGGCAGTACCTGGTGACCTTTGGCGATGAAAAGAATTCGACCTCCGGCGGCGGCATCGAACAGGACACGTATCCTGCCGGCTTTCCGCCGGCTTACGCTCTTTACACTTCCGCGCAGCCGCTCACGCTTCGCACCGGAGCCCTCCGCGCCCCTGGCGACAACGCTTACTGCTGGGTGGCGCAGTCCTTCCTTGACGAGCTGGCTCATGCCGCCGGTCGCGATCCACTTGAGTTCCAGCTTGAACTGCTGAGCAACAAGCAAGCGCCATGGTCCGCGGGAGAGCACGACGCCGTGGGTGACCATGAGCCAACAGGACAATCTGTTCTCATCCCGGAGCGGTACAAAGGCGTGCTTGAGTTAGTAGCGGAGAAGTCAGGCTGGGCTCATCGCAGCAAGACACCTGGGCGCGGAATGGGCATCGCTGCCTGGTTCTGCCATTTGGGCTACTTCGCCGAGATTGCTGATGTGAGCGTTGACGTCCAGAACCGGGTGACGGTGCACGAGGTCTGGGTTGCAGGGGATATTGGCAGCCAGATCATCAACCCTGCGGCAGCCGAGAGCCTCGCCTTCGGCGGCATCATCGAGGGGATGAGCCACATGGGGCAGGAGATCACGCTGGTGGACGGCAAGATTCAGCAGTCCAACTTCCATAACCACCCCGTAATGCGCATGAAGCAAGCGCCGAAGATTGAGGTGTATTGGCGCAAGACCGACTACGCACCGACGGGCTTGGGTGAGCCGACGCTGCCACCGACCTTGCCGGCGGTGAGCAATGCCATCTTTGCCGCCACTGGCAAGAGGATTCGTACCTTGCCGCTGCAGCGGAGCGGATTTAATTGGGCTTGAAAACCCCTTGGCGATAAATCTCTGGCGCAACTCACCAGCGCACTCATCGCGCACTGAAAGTTGAGAAATCCCTCGGCTTTTCGGATTCCGGGCGGATGACCGCCAACTCGGAATTAACCAGTTGATCAACACCTGCGGCGAAGTGTTATCAAAGTTGTAATTTCCGGTTGGGCGACAATCCGGGCACAACCTTTTCCCAGACCCTGGGGCGTTTATCAGGACCTATCGAAGCAAGATCTGTATCTCACCGCAACAGATTGAGCTTATCGCCGGCTGTAGATTTGAAAAGGGGCCCAATAGAACGGCGCGCTAAATCTGCTCTGTGAATGAAGCAGCGAGAGTTTGGCGTTACGCAACGCAACTGCCGGTGAATCGCCGGCGGTAAGGCCTTGGTAGAGTTTGTCCATCAGGCGCGGAGTCGAATCATCACTGACCTCCCAGAGCGCGCCGATAACCCGTTGTGCACCGGCATTCAGAAAAGCCCAAGACAGACCAACCAGTCCCTCCCCCGCATAGGTGCGTGTTCCGCTGCCGTAGCAAGCAGAGATAGTGACCAGCTGTGCACGGATCGGACGCTGGATGATCTCACGCGCATAGAGCTTATAGGAATCTTCGCGACCCGCGGGATTTGAAAGAATGATTGCCGAATCCAGCGGACTGGTGAGGCTGGCGACAGCGTGGGATACAAAATGAATGTAGGTGTAGTTACGCGGGTCGCTGGCAAGATAGGCGGCGGGTGTGGCTTGTTGCCCTTCGAGTGTCGAAATATCCGAAGAACTGAAATGCCCTTCGATGCGGGACATCTCCAACCGGAAGAATGGAAGGGACGGAAAATCCTGATCCGGGGAGACCGGATTGCCGATCAAAAGTATCTTTCGAGCTACCGGGCCCATAGGCCCTGCGGCACCAAGCATCGCAAGCGATGGAGCTGACGACACAATCAGATCGCCAAGTAAGTAGTGCATCTTGACACTCGAAGCGGCAATTGGCGGAGTGCCGGGGGCCGCACCAGGAACAAGGAGAGTTTCAAAGTTCAATTGGCTCAGGATTCCGTCAGCAAGAATGATCACGGGTGTGTTGGGACGAAGCAACACAGTGGCAGGCGACAGTAGCATCTTATAAAGAGATTGGCCGTCCGCATTGCCGCTTTCCAAAGGATCCTGGGTCTCCAGGAGTGCTTTGCGATAACGCTCAACCTTCTCTGAAATCTCGTGCCGCGGCGGCAAGAATATCAGTTGGGTCTTCGCAGGCTTAATGACCCATAAATATGACTGCTGCGCCCCGAGCCAATAGAAAAGGAGAGTCGAGTTGGTTTTTCGCGCGATTTGTTGTGGGTTGAAACTTGCCGTCCGCAGAGGTTTACGCGCCCTTGGCTCGTCGAGTCCTCGTTCCAGCGTTTGTGCGCGACTTTGATCGGCGACTGCCAAAGCCGCTTCGTTTCGGCCCAGCTTCACAAGGAAGTGAACATAGTAGTCGTAAATTTCCGCGGCGTTAGTGCCGAATGGCAGCTGAGACTCCTCACTCTTGAGCTGTGCTCGTGCGGCCTCATACTGCGACAAGGTAGCTTTGTACATTCGCTCTGCGGCAGCTGTGTCACCTTTCGATTCAAAGAGCTTGGCCAATTCGAAGCCGGCGTCCAACTTTGTGGTCATCAAGCTCGAAGAATCGTTCTGAACCGAATGAAAATAGGCTTCGGCCTGCGCCGGCTGCTTTCGTGCAGCAGCCACCATGCCCATCGTCAACAACAAGGTGGCGCTGGGATGAACGGTGTTGTCGTTATTCATTCGCCGGAGTTGCGAAATGGCCGCGTCCGCTTCATCGAGATTACCGCTGAGGACTGAAACCAGAGGAAGATCCTGGAGCGCATTCACAATATCTTCGCGACTATTGATCAGTCGCGCTAAAACTAATGCCTGGCGGTATGATTGCGCAGCGCGCGCCCAATCACCGGAGTCGCGATATATGTAACCAGCGTCACTAAGCCACTTCAGCTGGTTACGGACGCTGCCAAGCCGAGTTGCGTCCATCTCGGCCGCATCGAACTTCTCAAGTGCCCTCTCATCATCGCCCAACTGAAAATACGCCCATCCGAGATTACCCTCAGCCCCTTCCTCCGTGTTCTCGAATCCGAACCTGGTGGCCTCTTGATACGCCGAGTTCGACCAGTCGACAGCCTCATCGTAGTGATTGACCTGCATCGCGATAAAGCCAAGATTTAGCGTTGTGGTTGCTTCAAGCCAGGGATCTCGATGACTGCGGGCGAACGTCAGCGCTTGAAGGAAGGTCTGCCGGGCCTGAGTAAACTGTCCAAGCTTCGCTTCAAAAATGCCACGTGCTGCAACTACATTCCCGCAAGTCGCAAAGTCCGCAATGTGGCAGATGGTCTCAGCCTGGCTGAGCCGCCGATCGGCGGCCTGAAGCTGCTGCTGTCGCGTCAGCGCGACTGCTTCAATCGCCAGCCTTTCTATGTTGCCAGCGTCAGACGTTGCGGGACCGCGAAGAGTACTGGTGACACGAAGAGCATCCTCATACATGCCGCGGCGAAGCATAGAGTCTGCCTCGAGCAACGTGAATCGCGACGCCCATGAAGGGTCGGAGGCTTGAAATTGTTTGGCGGCTGATTCGGCTTCCTGCTGGCTCAACGCCAAATAGCCACTCTGAAACAGTCGCCACGCATGGTCATAAGCGGCTTGCGCACTTTCGGGTCGTGTGTCTTCGAGCGGAAGCACTAACGGTAGCAAAAACAGCAGGAGGAGCTTGGACGGACGCAAACCGCGGTGCGATCGTGACGAGCCCCGATGCAGCACAGTGTCCGCCTGCGAAGCTAATGGTGTTATGGTTCCGTTGTCCCGTTGCTTGAACCAGTCCCTGTACCCCCGCTTCCATCGATCGGGCAGCCAAAGTGGAAGTCGATCATGGTGAGTTGAACTGTCGTCTTCTTCGGCGCGCCCGTCTCCGTCTTGAAGTCCTCGTGCTTGATTGTTACCTTGCCCAGAACCATCGTGCCGAAGTCCGGAATCGTGATCACATGTCCGGAGGAATGGCCGGGGTAGGCTCCAGTTGCACGATTGACCAGTGAACATTCCACTTCCTCCGGCTGCGATCCAAGAGATGCGGAAAGTCGATTGTATCGTTGGTGAAGCTCTGCTGGAAGATCCGGATGTTCCCCGACGCGGCCCAGTTGGTTCGAGATGCGCCCTATCAATGAGGGGTCATGAGTGTAGGCCGCGTCGTTTGCCGGCTTTGGGCCGAGGAAGTTCGTGTTGAGATCGAGATCGACTGGAAAACCGGCGATGCGCAGGTTCTCAAAGCGCGTGCCAAGGAAACTGATCGTCGGCACGTAACCCTCTCGGGGATGCTCGGTTATCGTTTGCCCGACGATTCGGTCGACCGTGACCACCTCCATTACGTTCAAGCCCTCGATTACCGTTGTTGCCAATGTGACCCAGCCGCCGCCGGGCTTTGGATTGATGTTCCCGGCAACGTGCGAATATGCGGAGCTGAACGAAATGACTGACTCGAGCATAAAGTGCTCAGCACGGTGCGAGAAATAGCCCCCTTCCTTCGGAAGATGCGTGTGCACCTGGGGCTTGATGTGGTGCTCCAGCGGAAGCCGTAGATGTCCGGAAAGGATGGTGGCTTCTGCGTGATAGTGGTGGGTTCTGCCGTTCAATTCGGACATGGGCGTACTCATGCTCCTTTGCATGCGAACATTCATCGAATGTCCGATGATTTCTTGCCGCTGTTTCCCGCAAGTGGGTTCCTGGGTGTGGAGATAATTTTGGGCCCGTTCCAGAACTCCTGGAATCAGCTAGTTGGTCATCACTATATCAAAGTTATATTGCTCGACAGGTGTACGCCCACCTTGAGCAGTAACGCTGGTAACCGTCAGTGAGTAAGAACCGCTCTGGAGCATGCTCCCTGGAATGGTGAGGGAAAACGACTGGTCGCTGCCCGTCCCCTGTGCTGTTGCTGGCAAGTTACCGGTCCAGACGAGTTTCCCTTGCGGATCGCGGAGGTCGAAGGAATAGGAGGCTGCTGGCGCCACTTCCGGGTCGATCACCAGATCAACCGGCAACGCGACACCATGTGTCCGGTCGGCAGTGAATGTTGGCAGCGTGCCACCACGCGTGGCGGAGTGCAGCGGGGCCAAAGGGGCAACACGGGGCTCATTCGCCGACTGGCGCAGCGCCGGGAATGTGACGAAGTTTTGGTACCCAACCACGATGAGCAAGGCTGCAAAGGCGGGAGCAGCAAATGCGGGACGCCACAATGAAAACCAGAAATTCCGCTTCGCGCTGGCTTTTGCCATCCCAGGTCTGGTCTGCGAAGCCACAAGTTCCGGAAGTTGAGCATTTGCTTCACGCACAAAGAGAGCGCCGGCCCGCAGGTCGAGGGCGCATTCCGGGCAATTGAATGCATGCTCCTCGAAGGCATCACGCGCATCGGGAGTGAGCTCATTCAGCAGGTATCGCTCTGAGGTCATTTGCTCCACTGCTTCGCTATGATTCATCTTTTCCTCCCTTGAATTCATCGTCGCTGTCTCTCAGGTATTGCAAGCGGTTCAGGCGTCTGCGCTCAAAGGCGCTTGATTGCCAATGTGTTTCACGTATTCGACTTTGAATTCCTGCTTGGCGCGATGCAGAAGAACTCGCAAGTATTCCCGTTCTACGCCGAACTCCTGGCAGACCTCATCACGATCACGTTCGTCGAGAAAGACCGCCTTCAGCAAAGAACGGTCCCGCTTTGAAAGGCGCATCAGGATGACCCGGACGTTCTCCTTGATTTGCCGTGCAGATACGATGTCGAGGACATCTGCACCAGTTGCAGCCGGCTCCGGCGCACCCTCTGCATCGAGTGACTCGCTGCGGCTTGAGGAACGGTAGTGTTCAAAGAGAACATGGTTGCAAACATTGTTTACGAATGCGCCAAGACTTTCGGGCTGGCGCAGACCACCATCCCTGCGCAGAACCTGAAGTACCCTGACGAAGGTTTCCTGGCATACATCGTCTATAGCGTGGGAAGACTGAAGCCGCGAGCGAAGCTTAAGTTTAAGCAGTGCGGTGAAGTATGCAACAAAATGCTCCTGCGTCTGAAGGTCTCCCGCGCAAAGATCCTCTACGTATTTCGCATCGAATGAATGGAATTGCAAGTTTCGCCCCGCCATCGGAAGAGACGGGTATAGTATCTCAGCCGGTGTCGGCGATTGAAAGCATATTGGCCGAGGAGAGTTGGCGCGACTTCGGCACTTCCTGGGCGAGCCTCGGAGCGCGTAGCGTGGATGCGCCGCGTTCATGATGCGACCCCGAATAGTCCGCTCGCCAGCAAATAGAACGCGTCCCTGGGGTCGACTTGCTGCACCGGCTCCGCGGGGCTGAACCTGTAGAGCCTTTTTGTAACGATTCCGCTCACAGCGATCTCGAGGCGTCCGAGGTACTCGACGTTCACTCGGTAATCCGGTTCTGGCTCGTCGCGTTTGAGATGAGTCCGCGCTCGTTGACTACTCATTTCGATCGCCCTCGAGCTCATGAGCGAGCACATTCCTAGCTGAGAAAGCATAGCGAGTCCTTTTCGATAGTGTTTCGAAGAGCCTGGCCCCTGCAGAGAGTAGTTGCCCGCTGAATAACAAGCCGATCCAGCCTCTTGTCAGCCATATTGCAAATAGCAGCGACATCCAAAGGCTCAAACAAAGAACCAGATTCGACGCATAGGCGGTCATTCCAGTGCGGCGCTGCGCGGCCGGGCGAAAAACTGGGGTTGGGGACATTCGGTGTTTTGCCTCGACCCAATGCAGTAGCCACGTTGTCTTGACCGGCAGGTTCGTTGCCGCGGCTGTAACGATTGCCTTCATCTCAATTCCAGTTCATTGGTTTCTTTGGGGCCGGCGGAACCCGTCCCTGAGGACGAGTCCCGCCAGTTTTGGGGGAGGACACCAGACTGGAGCATGCCGGTTTCCGAGCGCCAATACGGATGCGGCCAAGGCTTCCGCTCCGTACCGGCTCTGGCGACCCAGCAGCGTGAAGCTACAGCCATATTCAATTGATTTCTGGAAGAGCCTTCGCTGTGCATGAATCGCCATCCAGATATCCGCCAACGCACCGCTGAATCAGCAAAGTGGACGCGCTGGCGAAGGATTCGACTTCAGCGCTCTTTTTCGCGCTCGATGGGTAGTGCAGCATCCGAAGCGATCGTTTCAGGCTATTTTGAACAAATTTCGACCGGAGCGGCGAACGGCGATGGCGTCGGAAAAAAATTCGCATCCCTTTGAAACGATCGCCCGGGAATCATCACCATTCGACATATCGGTAATAGAGCCGCCTGGTGAGTGCTTTCGCTGCAGTTTATGGTTTCGTTGCTTTCTGAGCCTTTTCTTGACTTACTGGGCCAAAAATCA
>JBKQKT010000020.1:0-3058 GCA_052147365.1 Candidatus Korobacteraceae bacterium
GTTGCCGGCGCGGTCGATCACTTTACCTGTTCCGCCGAAGCCGATTCTGCCCAAGGCAGCTCCGTAACCCCACGCGGCCGCGCGAGCCCATCAGCCCGAAGTCAACCAGAAGTAGCCGCTGTCCAACCTGCGTTAGAGGAGCCTAGCCTGCGAGCCATGGCTCCTCCAACGCAGTTGGCAGATTCGCAGTTCACAAGTGATCTAACAAGAAACGTTCTGGAGCGCGCCATGAAAAACCTGAAGACACAGTTCGCAGTATTCGTGCTATCGACAGTATGTTTGTTGACCGGAGCTTTTGGCCAACTTACTCCGACCGGTGATGCCTACACCAACACCGCGGCCATGACCACCAACTACGGAGCGAAGACGCTGCTCGATGTTGAGAGCACGCAGACTTCCTTCATTCAGTTCAATCTGGCGTCGATCCCTTCGACCTATACCAGCGCCGATG
Organism: Candidatus Korobacteraceae bacterium; assembly: GCA_052147365.1. Taxonomy (GTDB): domain Bacteria; phylum Acidobacteriota; class Terriglobia; order Terriglobales; family Acidobacteriaceae; genus Bog-257. The sequence goes on from JBKQKT010000020.1 coordinate 452, forward strand.
TCACTAAGGCCACGCTGAAGCTTTATGTCAATGCCGTGACCACGGCGGGCAGCTTCAACGTGGATTATGTCAACGGCACCTGGACGGAGAGCACGATCGATGCCAGTAATGCTCCGGCGCTCGGAACCACCATCGCCGCGAGCGTCCCGCTGGTTACTGCCGACAAGAACCAGTACATCCTGGTGGACGTCACGGCGGCGGTGCAGGCGTGGTTGAGCGGAACGGCGAATGATGGCATCGCATTGGTGGCGAACAGTCCGCTGAATGCGAGTTTCGACGCAAAGGAAAACACGACGACCAGCCATCCGGCGGAGTTGGACATTGTGTTCGCGGGAGGGGGCACGATCACGGGAGTGACGACGGCGAGCGGCAGCGGTCTGGCGGGCGGAGGGACGAGCGGCACGCTGAACTTGTCGCTGACGAATTGTGCGGCGAATCAGGTGCTGCAATATAACGGGAGTTCGTGGGTGTGCGCAGCGGTGGGGACGGGCACGATCACGGGCGTGACAGCGGGCACGGATCTCGTCGGCGGCGGCACCAGCGGCAACGTCACGCTGAGCCTGAACACGTCCGCGACCAACGCGTTGTACGCGCAGTTGGGCGCGGGTAACACGTTCACAACGAGTCAGACGGTGGACGGCACCCTCACGGCCAATTCAGGTTTCTTTGGGGTCGTCGCCAACACCAGCTACAGCGGCAGTGGTGCCTATTACGCTGGCGTATTAGGTCAATCGACCGCCTCAACGGGCTTTGGGGCCGGCTTGTGGGGGCTCTCGTCGTCCACTTCCGGCATTGCCGTGGGGGGCCAGGCGCTGGCTTCCTCGGGAAATACACTTGGCGTGTACGGCACCGCTAATTCGACCGCTGGCGTGGGCGTATGGGGCCAAGATGTCGCCAACACGGGGAATACGGTGGGCGTATTCGGCGTCGCTGCTTCGCCCACTGGCGAGGGCGTCTACGGCGAAAACCTCTCCGGAACGGGGGGGGCTCCGGGCGTGTACGGCCTGTCGACATCCACCGCTGGCACCGGCGTCCAGGGCACTTCGACCGCCTCAACGGGGTCTACGTTTGGTGTATTCGGCCAAGCGTCGTCGCCTGGTGGCTGGGGCGTTGCGGGAGAGAGTCCGTTCGCGGGCGTAGTGGGCTACAACAATGGAACGTACGACATTTCTGTGTTGGGCGCGCCCTATGGCGTAGTCGGTTCTAGTGCCACTGCTGTCGGGGTTTACGGGGCTTCGTCCGGCGTCAGCGCTACAGGAGGAGTCGACATTTCTCACGCTAACGGCGTATGGGGCGACTATGGGGGCGCACCTCTGACCGGGTACGGGGTACTTGGGACTGCCGATAGCAACTGGGGTGGCTATTTCTTTAACAACTCCGAGGATGCAGCTGCGCTCGTTACCGAAAATCTTACATCGACCGCCGGAGGCGTGGCTTTCACTGCGGCCATGCCGAACTTCCTGGGCGCTGCATTCGCGATCATAGGGGACGCAGGATGCGGTACTAACTTTATGGCCCTCCAGCTCGGGCAAGATGGCATGGGGGGCTGCAGCAACTACACGCTGATGGGCGATTTCAGCGGCAACACGTACCTTAACGCCGGTGCCGGTGACTTCATATCCTTCCGCATCGCCAACGGCCACACGCAAATGACCATCACCAACGACAACGTGGACGTTCTGGGCACGCTCACCAAGCCCGCGGGTTCGTTCAAGATTGACGACCCGCTCGACCCGGCCAACAAGTATCTCTACCACTCCTTCGTCGAGTCGCCCGACATGAAGAACATGTATGACGGCACCATCACCACCGACGATGCTGGTCTGGCGACAGTTACGTTGCCGGCTTGGTTCGAGACGCTCAACCGGGACTACCGCTACCAACTCACGGTACTCGGCCAGTTCGCGCAGGCCATCGTGGCTTCCGAGATCAGCGGCAACCAATTTGGCATTCGCACCGACAAGCCGAACGTGAAAGTTTCCTGGCAGGTGACGGGAACGCGGCAGGATGCATACGCCAATGCACACCGGATTCAGGTTGAAGTCGAAAAGGCTCCCGCCGATCGCGGACACTACCTGTATCCCGAACTCGTGGGAGCACCCGAGACCGCGCGCATCGGCTACATGGCGCCAGCACCGGGAAGCGAGCACGTTGTGCACCATCATCTGCCCAGCGTGCATAGCGGCAACGCCTCGCAGGCGCAGCGGATCACTCATACCGGCCCACGAGGAGCGGCTCCGCCCAAGGTAGCTCCGTCGCCCCACGTAGCTCAGTTGCCCCATCCGGCGGCGCAAGCCGGCAAACCGGAGGTCAACCAGAAGTAGCTGTTGCTCAATTGCGCCAGAGGGGCCGTGGCTGAGAGCTATGGTCCCCTCCGATGCAGTGGACGACGCGGGAGATCATACCCGGGGAATTCAAAAGAAAGACTCGAAATAACAAGATTGGAAATAACAGGAGCAGGACAATGACCAACTTCGCGCAACATCAATTCGCAACCAGCGTTTTTCGGGCAAGGACAATCCTGACACTGGTTGTCGTTGCGGTGCTAGCCACAATACCCGCTCCGCCGGCGTCCGCGCAGACCTTCATGTTCAACCGCGCCGATTT
>JBKQKT010000021.1:0-20975 GCA_052147365.1 Candidatus Korobacteraceae bacterium
GCTCGTGGCTCACTCTTCACCTCTTTGAGGAAAACAGTTCTTAAACGAGGACCTAGTTCATAAATTATTTGTATCAGGGCACGGCTTTATCGCTTACGGAACATTCCTGGAATTCTCGTGCACGCAGCGCGGGCGCAACATTCCTAAAGCTTGTTTAGTCCATCCAGAGCCGCGACCTTGAACGCCTCCGCCAACGTGGGATAGTTGAAAACCGTATCGCGGAAGTACTCGATAGTCCCGCCGAGGGCGAGCACGGCCTGTCCGATGTGCACGATTTCAGCGGCGCGGTCTCCGATGATGTGCACGCCAAGAAGCTTCAGGCTCGCGGGATCGAAGATCAGTTTCAGAAATCCCTGGTCGTCCCCCAGCATCTGCCCTTTGGCCAGCTCCGCGTAGCGGGCAATGCCGATTTCGTACGGAATCTTGTCGTGCGTGAGCTGTTGTTCCGTCGCTCCCACCATGGAGATTTCCGGTATGGTGTAAACGCCGTATGGAATTTGGTTCGGCGGAATGCTGCCGGGCACGCCAAACATGTGGCAACTGGCCAGTCTTCCCTGCTCCATCGAGGTACTGGCGAGTGCGGGAAAGCCAATGACATCGCCCGCCGCATAGATGTGCGGGATGCTAGTGCGGAAGTTTTCATCCACGATCAGCTTCCCGCGGCCATCTGGCACGAGCCCAATCGCCTCCAGGTTGAGTTGGTCACTGTTGGCCTGCCGCCCGACCGCATAAAGCAAGGCTGCTCCGTGGACTGTCTTCCCGCTCTCCAGCTTGGCGAAAACGCGATCGCGATCAGCGTCGAAGCCAACAGAAACCACTTTCTCTCCCAGGCGAAATACCGTGCCCAACTGGCGAAGCTGAAAGCAGAGGCTCTCGACAATCTCGCGATCACAGAAGTCCAGCATCGTGGGACGCTGGTCTAGCAGCGTAACCTTCACGCCCAGCGCGGCAAACATGGAGGCGTATTCCAGCCCGATAATTCCCGCGCCCACTACTATTAGTTCGCGAGGGAGTTCGTCGAGGTCATGTACCTGGTCGGAATCAAAGATGCGCCGTCCGTCGATCGGGATTTCAGCATCGTGCGCCGGCCGCGTTCCGCAAGCGATCACGAAGTAGCTCCCGCGCAACGTGGCATAGCCCTCCTCGCTGGTAACCTCCATAGTGTGGTCATCCAGGAAGCGAGCATTGCCTTCGTAAACAGTGACGCGATTGCGGCGGAGTTGCGACTTGATCACCTCAATCTCGCGCCCCATCACTGCGTCGGAGCGAAAGATCAGGTCCTCCATCGAGATCTGGTCCTTCAAGGCATACCCGCGCCCGTAGAACGTGCGCTGGCGAAGGCCGCTCAGGTAGAGAATCGCTTCGCGAAAGGTCTTGCTGGGGATGGTGCCTGTGTGTACGCACACGCCGCCGATGGTGCGCTTGCGCTCGATGACCGCTACCCTCTTGCGCAGCTTGGCGGCACAGATCGCCGCCTTCTGCCCGGCGGGGCCACTGCCCACTACGATGAGGTCGTAGGTGTTGTTGCCGCCGACGTCAGCGCGGCGCGAGGCTGTTGCGGGCACATCATGCGTAAGAGTTGCCATGGGATGCGAAATCGAAACTATCACCGATGACAGCGGAATGGAAGTAAGCGGAGCGCGAAACTAGCATGGCCAGCAGATTATTAACGCCAAATTCATATGGAATTCACATTGCGCATCTCCCAGACATCGAGGTTAGAAAACCGCATTTGTCACGGTAGAGCGAACCGCCGGCTGCTTTACGCTGTTGATCAATCCTGTGTCTTTTGTCCCTGTTTCGCAACTCGGGTCGGCGCCCCGCCCTCGGAGGCGAACTGCAGGATAGTAAGCAGCTGCAGCGGAGTGATGTCGAAGGCCGCCATAATTTCAGCAGGCGGATAGCCATCGGCAAGACTCTGCAATACTCTTGGCAGCGGAGCGTCGGTTCCGCGGATCACCCAGCGGTCGCCGGTCTCTCCCCGCAGGCACTCCGCTTCGGCACACTTTGACCACTCCAATTCCGGCGCGCGCACGAGCCACGCGGGTGCGGGAGCAGAGGGCGCAGAAGGCTTCGCCGCAGGCTTTGCCTCGGCGGGACGCCGCTGCCGTCCCTTGCCCGCTGCGGCGGCTGGCGGCTGAGACTTGGCAGCCGGTGGCCTTGCGGAAGGCAGCTTCTGGTCTGCCTCGGCCAGCGTGCTGTGTTCTTCGTCGGCAGCGTGCGCGTGAAGTTGGGCCTCCCAGACGTGAAACGCCTGCAGGATGGCTTCGCGCAAGGTCAACCCTTCGCGCAATGCGAGGATCCTGATGTAGCGCCGCTCGACTTCTGACAATCGTACGACCAGAAGCTTCTCGCGTTTGCTATGCTTGCTTTGCATGTTATTCATGAATAACACATTATGCTTGCCTAACTAGCATAACAATATTCAACCTGAAAAATGCTGCTTTTCGCACTAAGTCCCTTAATTTGCCAGATTTTACCTATAAGCGATTTGGTTTCAATATTTTAGCTGGAATAAGCTATTGTTGTTCCTTTGTTTTCAATATTTTGCAGATAATGATAGAGGGGGGTTGCAGGCTCTGCGGTGCGCATGCTCTGCGTGAAGTGAACCTCAGCGCAGCGTAGTAAAGACCTCGATGGCAGCGACTAGTGCCGGAAAGCACTCCTCACTGCGGCTGCGCTATACTTTGGTGTTTGCCCATTTTCCATTGATCCAACTAAGGAGTCTTCTTCATGGCAACTGCAGCCGTTTCCTCCGCTATCTCCTACGCGCGCGAAAATCAGAAGCGGTTCCTCGACGAACTGAAAGACCTGCTTCGCATTCCCAGCGTCAGCACGGCCGAGGAGCACAAAGACGATGTCCGCAAGGCTGCCGAGGTCGTGGCCAACGATCTCAAGCGCATAGGCTTTGAGCATGTTGAAATCATCCCCACCAAAGGCCATCCGCTGGTTTACGCCGACTGGCTGCATGCCGCGGGTAAGCCAACGGCGCTGTGCTACGCGCATTATGACGTTCAGCCAGCCGAGCCGCTCGATGAGTGGACCACACCACCGTGGGAGCCGACCGAGCGCAACAACAATGTTTACGCGCGCGGCGCGGTGGACGACAAAGGCCAGCTCTGGATGCAACTCAAGGCCTTCGAATCGCTGTTCAAGGGCGGCGACGGCAAGCTGCCCATCAACGTCCGCGTGCTTATTGAGGGCGAGGAAGAAGTCGGCGGCGAGAGCATTGAGGAGTACGTGAAGAAGAACGCGAACTCGGAGAAGCTCAAATCTGATTTCGCACTGGTCACCGATACGGAACTCTTCGCTCCCGATATGCCTACGTTGTGCGTTGGCCTGCGCGGTTTGGTGTACACGGAAATTGAAGCGCAGGGAGCGAAAACCGACCTGCACTCCGGCGTGTACGGCGGGGCAGCACCCAATCCGCTGTTTGCGCTGGTGGAGATCATCAGCAAAGTGAAGGACGCCGATGGCAAGATTCTCATCCCCGGCTTTTATGACGACGTGCAGAAGCCAACAGATGCCGAACTGAAGGCGTGGGGCAGCCTGCCATTCGACGAGGAGGAATACCGCAAGGCTGAGGTTGGCTCGAGTGTGCTGACCGGTGAACCGGGCTATTCGGTGCTCTATCGCACCTGGGCTCGGCCGACGCTGGAAGTCCATGGCATTCCCGGCGGCTTCACTGCTCCCGGCGCCAAGACCGTAATCCCGGCGCGCGCTTCCGCGAAGGTTTCCATGCGCCTGGTGCCGAACCAGGATCCGGACGACATACTGAAAAAGTACACGGATTTCGTGAAGAAGCTCACGCCCAAGGGCATTCAGACCAACATCAAGGTGCACAGCAAAGGCCCGGCCTGCGTGGTGAACACGAACAACAAGTTCGCGCGCGCCTCGGTTGAAGCCATGCACGAAGTCTTTGGCAAGGACACCGTCTACATCCGCTCCGGCGGCTCCATTCCCATTGTCACCCAATTCGACAAGGACCTGAAAATTCCCAGCATTATGATGGGCATGGGCCTGCCTGACGACAACCTGCACGCGCCCAACGAGAAATTCCACATCCCGAACTTCTACCGCGGGATAGAGTCGATTATCCGGTTCTTCCAGAAGTTGGGCGATGGGCAGTAGCGGTTGGCCTGCGTCGCAGATGTCAGAACTCAGAACGAGGTTTGGTTACCCCACCCGAGTGAAAAACAGTGAACACTCGCGTGGGACTCTTGTTACCCTTGAGATACCCCCAACCTTTTGCTATTGAATCAGATACAGGCCCTCGCTAGACTCTTACTTGCTCTTGCGGTTCTTCCCGCCTCGTCGCCTTTCCTCACCGCCTGCAATCTCGCGATTGCTGCGCACACGGTGCAATATACTGTGGTTTCCACAGTAGGGGCACAAAATATAGCGTTTATGTCTTGACCCCCTGCGCTTTCGACAGTAAAGTTGCATTGATCTGCGGTTGTTAGGATGGCGATCCAGCGCTGCTTTTAGGTGACGACCAAAGCTCGCCCTGAACGCTTCCGTGCGGACCCGTTCTACTGAGTCTGAATGGAGTAAACGTTGCTGAAAATCAAGAAACTGCAAATCCTCGGATTCAAGTCGTTCTGTGACCGCACCGATCTTCGCTTTCAGGGCGAAGGCATCGCGGCCATTGTCGGACCCAACGGCTGCGGCAAGTCAAACATCTCGGATGCTATCTCGTGGGTGCTGGGTGAACAGTCGGCGCGGCTGCTGCGCGGCGTCAATATGCAGGACGTCATCTTCGTCGGCACGCGCGAGCGGAAACCGATGGGCATGGCCGAGGTATCGCTTACGCTGGTTGATCCTGAAGTTTACGGCGACGTCGCGGAGGCGGAAGTTGACATTCACGACAACATGCCTGATGAGTGGGACGAGTCGGCACGGCGCGCCACCAGCGCCGAAGAGGCCGAGCGCTATGCCGAGGAAATTCGTCCCGGCCAAACGGACGAAGAAGAATCCTCTCCCACGGAGAATGCGACACCAGACGCCGCTGCTCCGCACGTCGTACTCAAGATTCGCCGCCGCAAGTTCAAACGGACATTCAAGGCGGGTGAGATTGTCATCACCCGCCGCTTGTTCCGTTCCGGCGAGAGCGAGTACCTGCTGAACGGCAAGCTGTGCCGCCTGCGTGATATACAGGACATCTTCATGGGCACGGGGCTAGGGCCGGAGTCGTACGCCATCATTGAGCAAGGACGCATCGGCCAGATCCTGAGCAGCAAGCCGACGGACCGCCGTGCCATCATCGAAGAGGCCGCGGGAATCACCAAGTTCAAGACGCGCAAACGGCTGGCCGAGGCACGGCTGGAGGACGCGAAACAGAACCTGGCTCGCATTAACGATATCTTCGACGAAGTCACGCGCCAGATGAACTCGCTCAAGCGCCAAGCGTCAAAAGCTGAGCGTTACGCAAGGTTGCGCGACGAGATGCGTGCCAAGCTTCGCGTGCTGCTCGCCAGTAAGTTCGCGCTGCTCGACGCCGAGGCATCATTTCTCGACCAGCAACTCGCCGAAGTGGGTGAGGAGCTCAGCGCCAAGGGAGATGCAGTGCAGCAGATGGAAACCGAGCACGGCGAACGTACCCAGCGCGGTTACGCCATAGAGCGCGAGTCGCAGGAGAACCGCGAAAAGCTGAACACGCTGACTCTGGAGATCGACCGCGCGGCTGAGCGCCGCCGTATCAACGAAGAGCGCTGCGCGGAATTAGATGCCCGTTCCGCCGGCGCCCAAGCCGAGATCGCTAACACCGAGGAAAGGTTCTTGCGCTTGCGGCAGGAACTGGAAGCGAACCGCGCCACGCTGGAGTCAGCCAGTTCAGACGTTACCATTGCGCAGCAGGAGCTTCAGCAGCGGCATCAGGAGGCCACGACCGCAGCCGCTTCCCTGACCGACGTGGAGCGCCAGCAGGAACAGCGGCGTGATGCGATTCTGCAGGCTGTCTCTGCCGCCTCTGCCGTGCGCAACCGCATTATGCGGGCCGAGGAACGAATGGCGGCACTGGATCGCGAAGCGCAGCGTTTGTGCGAAGAGACTTCAGCTGCCAATCAACAGATCGAAAGCTTCGGCGGACAACGAGGTCAGCTCGGGCTGGAATTCGAATCAGCATCGCAGCGCGTGCATGCGCTCACCCTGCAAATCGCCGAGGTACGCCAGAAAGTTGATGAGCAGCGCGCCGCTGAGAGCGAAGGCAAGCGGCATCTGGATTCCCTGCGCGCTGAGTACGCCGGCATGATGGGGAAGAAAGGTTCACTGGAAGCAGTCATCACGGAACACGGCTATGCCACGGAATCGGTCCGCAAGCTGTTCACGTCAGGCGCGATGAAAGATGGGCTAGCGCCGGTGGGTGTGCTGGCCGACTTCCTCGAAGTCGAGGACCAATACGAGCACGTGGTGGATGACTTCCTGCGTGAGGAACTAAACTACATCGTGGTGAAGTCGTGGGACGCCGCCGATGAAGGCTTGCGCCTGTTGCGTAGCGATGTGGATGGCCGCGCCACGTTCCTGGTCCACCCGGAAGATTCACAGGCGAAATTTTCGTTCCTGTTTGACGAGGCCTCGCACCGGGTCTCGCACGGCGACAGCGTCGTCCCTCTTAAGCATTGCATTCGCGTGCTCAACGGATTCGGCAAGTCGCTGGAAGTGATCCTGCCCAAGCTCGGAAACGGCTACATTGTCCCCGACCAGAACGCCGGCCGCGATCTGGCGCTGGAGAATCCCGACGCGTTCTTTCTGTCGCAATCGGGCGAGTGCTTCCACAATGTGACTGTGACCGGTGGCAAACAGCGTAGCCAGGGGCCGCTTTCGATGAAGCGCGAGCTGCGCGAACTGCTGCATACGATGGGCGAGTTGGAGCGTGCCATGGCCGCGCAGGAGATGCGCGTCGCCGGTCTGGGCCGCGAGATTGCGGAGCTGACAGGCCTGCTACAGCGTCTGGAAGATGAGAAACGTGAAGCGGAACGGCAGGCGATGACGTCGGGCCACACCCTGCAGCAACTCGAAGCGGAGATGGTGCGGGTACGGGAGCGGCTCTCCACGTATGAACGCGAACTGAGCCGCGTCACCGAAGAACGTGCCGAGAGCAATACGCTTCTGGCCGATAATGCTGCCGAGCTCCGGTCCCAAGAAGAGACACAGCATCAGATCGAAGCAGAGATGCAGGCGGCACAAAGTAACTTGGAATCGCTCCGCCTGCGTCGCGACGAAGCGGCACAACTTGCCAGCGAGGTTCGCGCCACAGTAGCGACGCTCGAAGAGCGGCACCGCGGCGCGGTGCTTACGGTTCAGCGCGTCAAGGCGATGGTTTCCGAACTCGAAGCCCACCTCACTAAGCTGAAAGCGCAACTGGATTCTGCGGCCGCTGAGAGGCGGCAGCGCGGAACCGAGAACCTTCGCCTTGCCGAGCAGGTGATCGCGTGGACTTCTGAGCGCGAGCTGGCACGGGCTCGCGACTGCGAGTTGCAGGTGGAATTACAAGCAGTCCGGGTGCGCATCACAGAACTGGAGGAAGCGCTCAAGTCTGCCCGCGAAGCGCTCGACTGTGCCCGCGATCGTCGTGGTGAACTCTTGGCCGCGCAGGCCCGCGTGCAGTCGGATGGGCAGCACCTGTCCGAAAACTGCGTCCAGGAACTTGCCCAGCAGCGCGAGGAGTTAATGGCCGACACTTCCCTGCCCCGCGTTGCCGCCGATGAGTTGGGCAACGAAGAAACCGCCTACCGCGACATGCGGACGAGGCTCGACAACATGGGCCCAGTGAACATGATGGCGCTGGAGGAGTACAAAGAGACAGCCCAACGCCATGAGTTCCTGGAGACGCAGCGGCTGGACCTGCAGCAATCCATCGAGAACACCCAGGACACCATCAAAGAAATTGACACCATCTCGCGGCAGAAATTCGAGGAAGCGTTCGCCATTATCAACGAGAACTTTGGCCAGACGTTCAGCAAGCTGTTCGGCGGTGGGCAGGCATTTATGCGCCTTACCGACCAGGAGAACTCGGCAGAGAGCGGCATCGACGTGGTGGCATCGCCTCCGGGCAAGAAGCTGCAGAATGTACTGCTGCTCTCCGGCGGCGAAAAGGCCTTGACCGCGCTGGCGTTACTGGTTGGTATTTTCCAATACCAGCCAAGTCCGTTCTGCATTCTCGACGAGGTGGACGCGCCGCTCGATGAAGCCAACATTGGTCGCTTTACCGAACTGGTGCGTGAGATGAGCTCGCAGACGCAATTCATCATCATTACGCACAGCAAGAAGACAATGGGCATGGCGCCGGTTCTCTATGGCGTGACCATGCAAGAGCCGGGTGTGTCGAAGCTGGTTTCAGTCCGCTTCCACGAAGAGCCGGCGCGGCTGGCCGCCTCGGCATAGATCAGCCGCTCGTTATTCCTGAGTAAAAAAGGGAGCCGCAAGGCTCCCTCAACGTTCTTCCAATGCTGCTTATTTGCCCGAAGCGGTCTCTGCATTTGGACTAAACGTGATCGCGGTCTTGCTGTCACTGAAGTCCATCTCGTTGACAACCGGAACGCCACCGTTTCCGCCGAGCAGGATCTGATCATGCTGTGGCTTGTTGGCAAGCTGCTTCAGGTCACCGTTGGCCGTCGCTACGGTCTTGCCGCCCTTCATCACCTTCACCAAGCAGGTTGATCCATTGGCGTCGTACTTCACGGTGTACTCACCGGCGGGAATGGTTGTGCCGTTGAGCTGTACGTCATGTATCAGAGTCAGGGTTTCCGACCTGGAGCCGGCAAAGGCGCTGATGGAAATGGTTACGGCGAAGACCAGCAAAGCAACACGGGCCAGCATACGAGTCATTGGCAATCTCCTTTAATCATTTCGGCGGCCCACCCGGCAAAAATAACTTGCGTTTCTCGCCGGGTTGCATAGAATGTCGCTCCGGGGTCAAACAGCAACAGGGAACCTTCCAAAGCCTCCCTTACAATTGTCTCGCCTGGGCCGCCAAACCGCTGGCGAAACATTCTGTTTGGCCCCGATACCCTCAAGTGTCCCCTTGATCTAGCGGGAACTCATCCTCCGATCCTTTGCCCATATACGTCGGAGGCGACAGAAAAGTTCTTTCATCGCGTCACGAATTGGACGAGTTGCGCGATGCGAAGGAAGCGCAGGTACGCCTTTGGAGCGCAGTTGCAACTCGCATCGAAAGAGCATGCGCACATCTAAGCAGCGCGTGCGTTCATCCCAGCAGATTTTCTTTTAACTATTATGTAATGTGGTGAACCGCACTAGTGCCATCCCATCCGCTCGCGTAATGACGTGACGTGCGCAATGTGATGAGCCGAGTGCCATGCATACATGGCGAGCATCTGGTCGAGGGTCAGGTTTCCGCGTTCGGGGTGCACGAGAGTGCGGGCGAAGTCCGACTGCTGCATGAACCGCACGACCTCAACCCAGCGTGACTGAAGGGCGGCCAGCAATTGCAGCGATACTTCTATAGGCGTCACGGCACTGTCAGGAAGTTTGGCCCACTTGGCTTCATCATAGGACCTTATGGTCGGGTTGTCTTCGGTCAACGCCAGCTTGAAGCGCACATAGGCGTTCAGGTGGCTGTCAGGCACGTGGTGGACGACCTGGCGCACCGTCCAGCCTTCGGGACGGTACGGTGTGTCAAGCTGCTCTTGATTGAGACCCTTCACTGCGGAGGCCATGTTGGAAGGCAGCTTGGCGAGCACCTCAATATAGTGCACGCGGCGCTCGGCCATTTGCTCTTCATTCTTCGGAGGAATCCACTCGAACTTACCAATGGGATAACGTAAATCGGCCATGATGTCAGTGCCTCGCGGCTCTATTCTAATCCAGGGTTCGGACTGAGTCCGCGGGGCGCAACTCCAGCGTGCATGGGCCGAGGGTCGTCTGCGGCTTGTTCTTCATTGTCACGGTAGCGTTCATTTTGGCTGTCCCTACATTCTTCGTGGAGGCCTGGGTTGTCCCACAGGTGACAATTGCGCGCCTTGGAACGTGCGCCGATGCGTCCGGTGGAAACTTCATCCCCACCGGCACGTTCTGGAGAATTTGTGCCAATCCCTTCAGTGAGTCGTCACCCTTGAGAAACTTGACGTCCTCGATCCTGGATGGCGAAATGAGCAGGTTAAACTCGGCCGTGCCCTGCCCTGATTTGTTGAGGGAGATCGTGCGCTGCTGTTTCAACTCACGGCGACCTTGCTCGACCATCGGATCGAGGCTTTTGCTGGCGCCGAGTGCCGTCAGTCGCGCCCGTGCTGTATCACTGGGGGTGGTGTCCGCCAGCGCGAGAACGTAGTAGTGGATCGCCTTGTCGCGATTGCCCCGTTTTTCGTAGATCTCACCCAAATGCTCGCAGATGTTCCCGCTTCCGCTGGCCTGCCACGCTACAGCAACGTACTGCTCCGCCAGATCCAGGTTGCCGCGCTTGAACTCAACCCATCCTTTGGTGTCCCACACGTTGTACAAAAAGCTCGCCGTTCCGAGGTCCTGGAAACGTAAATTGTCGAGGCTGACGTCGCGCAATTGCGTCTCTACGGCGTTAATGGCCGCATCCGCGTACTTGTCCGCGCGCTCCAGTTGCACATTCTGTTCCGCAAGCGAATAGGCTATGTTGTTCCAGGTAACGGGCACGGGAGCAAGACTGATGGCCTTCTCGAAGGCCGCCATTCCCTTCTCGGTCTGGTTCGTCGCAATGTAGCTCTGCCCAAGTGAAATTAGCAGCAATGGGTTCTGCGGCTGGAGCGCGACCGCTTTCTCCAATTCGGGCAAAGCCTCGGCGAATTTCTTCTGCTTTATGTACACCTCGCCGAGAGCGCCGTGAGCAAACGGATCGAGCGGGTTGATTTCAATCTGCTTATGGAACTGCCCGATAGCATCGTCGTATTTCAGTTCGGCTTCGTAAGCCACCCCCAAATTGTTGTACGCGTACTGGTCGTAGGGGTTGATGTCGATCTGTTTCTTGAAGGCTGCGATCGCCTGCTCGTTCTGGTTGAGCCCGAGATACGCGCGCCCGAGGTTGTTCCACGCCGATTTATGTTTGGGCTCCTGATGCACGACACGCTGAAACAATTCAACCGCCAACTGGAAGTTGTTGTTCTTGAGCGCCTGGAGTCCGGACTCGTTCAGACCGGCAGCTGATTGGTCGCCGCCAGCCCCTGCCGCTGTCCCGGGCGATTGGTTCTCCAAAACAATGTCCTGCGCCTGGTCTGCGTTAAGGGCCCGCTGAAACGCTTCGTAGTCCTGCAACCGTTCATAAGGCAGCTCCCGGACCAACTGCTTCAGCTCGCGAACTGAAGTAAGCTGCTGCCCGTCGAGTTTGTAGTTAGAGTGGTATTCGGCATAATCGCGACGAACATCCACTCCGATAGGCGTCTGCATCAGGAACTTCTCTGGCACCTTCAACTGCACTTCAATGTGGGTGTCCGACGGCGCGCCCAGCCTGATCACCTTTTCCGGCGCCCCCTCGTCGTCATCGAATCCCGGCTCCCCGCCCAGGTTCATTTGCATGAATGGCAACTTGATCTTTGACTCGCGTGCTGACCAATCAAAGAAATTACTAACCGAAGCATCCATGCTGATGCGCAGAGGATTGTCGGCATCGCTGGGATCGCTGACCTGCAAGTTGCTGATCTCCGCCCCCTTCATTCCCATGCGTTGCAATATATTCTCGAAAAGGTCTTTCCAGTGGTTGCCGGGTATCTGGCGCAAGGCGAACCGGAGACCGACTTCGCGGTCACCACGCGTGGTGGCCGAAATTTGCATCGTCATTCTCCCGGTTTCGCTGAGGCTGGCGTTGATTTTGGTTTGATCGAAAGCCTGGAAGGGAAGGTCAGCCGGCGTCCTTACCAGGCCTGACTTTCCGTCAGGCGAGATGAGTAACGCCTGCTTGTCGCGTGTCTGGTACATCAGCATGCGGAAGGGCAGCACCCCGGTTGTGCTGTCCAGCCAGATGTCCGTGCCTCCCACAGGCACACGGGTAATCATGTGATCGAACTGCGACGGAGACGGCACATCGGGGTCGAGCTTGCGCTGCACACCAATCAGCACCGAAGAGGATTCGATTCCCTGTGTCTTGAGCAAGGCAGCCAGTAACGTGTTCTTGTCTTTGCAATCACCGTAGCCATTCGCCAGGATCTCGCTGGCCGCATGCGGCTGGATGCGGCCCAGTCCGAAGGACAGACTGACATAGCGGATGTTGCGTGAGACATAGTCGTAAAGTGCCTTCACTTTCTCCATGTCATCACTCTTGCCTTGAACGAGCTCGGCGGCCTTCGCCTTGATTGCATCGTCAGGCTGGCGCCGCTCTCGCTCGAGAAACGCATACCAGGAGCCAACGTCCTCCCAGCTCTCAAAGGTGGTTAGCTGTACCGAAGGCGGCTGGTTCGGGTCGGGAGGTCTCTGCTGCTTGCCGTCCGGCTGATGACTGTGGGTCCAGCGGTAAATGCGCCGGTCACCCTCGTCTATTACCTGGGGGCTGTAGCCTGGCTTGGTCTTTATCTTGACGTGGCGGGCCTTGGGAACGTTGACCTCCAACTGCTCATCCAGGACCGCGGCCATCTCGTTGAAGTTATAGCTGGCCCAGAATTGATTGGGCGCCAAAGGACTGACGATGGTACGCACGATTTGGTACTCCAGCACATCTCCCGGGCGCAGCGATGGCACGCTGATAACCTTTTCGTGGAAGTCGGTGTAAACCGGAGCGTTGGGAGTGGCGGTCAGGTCTTGTATAGCAGACTCCTGCGCGGTTACGACGGTGCCGTCAGGCTTGCGGACTCGCACATAGACGACACCCAGCTTATCGCTGGCCGCGCTGTAGCCAATTTTGAGCTGGCCCAGGCCTTGCACGCCGCTCTCACTAACGATGCTGAACTTTGCATCGACCTGCTCGCGGCCCGAACCGTCATTCTCGTACCGCATGGACGTAAGGTAATGTTCGACGACATACGCTTCCTGCGAGAAATCCTGCGGGGTCGGCACTTGCCCCAGCCCCGTTCGCGTCTGCGGCGTGGTTCCTGGCTGCTGTGCGCTATTAGGCGATGTAAGTTGTGCCGCCGCCCGTTTCGCCGGGGGCTGTTGCCCCGTGAGCACTGTCAACGCTAGGAAAGAGAATAGAAGTCCCGTGAGAACTCGGTTCATATGTGGGTGGAGTCTTAACTTATCCTACGCGAGGGAACAACGGAACTCCACCATTGAGCCGATATTGTCAAGATTAAAATCTCCCGAACTCCACTCCAGGTCTGCCAACTTGCCGGCATGCTTGTGGCAACCCGCAGTCCTTGAAAGGCTTCTAACCGTTTAGAGGAGGTTCCGTGAAAAAATTGGCATGGACGGCAGTGATTCTCGCCGTTGCAGGAGTTATCTGGTCAGCGGCGCCCGACATCAAGCGCTACATTAAGATCAGCACAATGTAGGGTAAAGTTCAGGCGAGACCATAACAATCTTGCGGGCTAGTAATTATCTTTAACGGCCATGAATTCGCTCGGCGGCCACGGCCCGCTCAGCCGTAGTCGAACTCCTTCAGAAGGACCAGCGCTTCGCAAGGAAGTCACGAAGCGCTCCCGGTCTTTACGATGCACCAAGGCAAACCAGCGATACGCCTTGCGTTCTTGGCGCGCTCGCCACTCGCTCACGGCATCACCCGTCACGCTTCTCAACTTGCTGTTAACGGCCGCGACGCGTCCCGTCGCCTCCTTCCGCCGCTTCAGGTATTCTCGCCCACTGACAGGCTTGGCAAGGTCGGCGTGCTCGTCCGCTGGCCAGCTTGCGACGATTTCATACTGAACGGCGTCCCCGATTCTGTCCAGCGCTTCCCGATACGACTCCCGTTCGCACGCCAGGCGCTCGTCTATTGCATCTGCACTCTCCAGCAACGTTGGAAAAGGAAACGGAAGTGGCGTTGTTGCAGCTAAGACTTGACGTAATACTTGCTGAAACTGGGACGTGGCTTTCTTCAGGCTCTGACCATCGCTCAAAAATGCGTCAGGATCCGCGATCTCACTCCAGTAAAACTGCAAGCCTTCCGACTCCCGCGATTGCACCACGGAATCACAAGCTCCTGCGGCAATACTTACACCTTCATTAGCCTGAGTGACGCAATAAAGCAAGATAGGCATTCGGCTTCTGAGAAAACAAGAAAAGGGAGAACATTGCGCTCTCCCCCTGGGTAATTCCAGCTTCGGAAACTGCTTACCGGCGTGGGCCCCGCCTCGGTCCACGATCCCCGCCGCGTCCGCCGCCCGGGCCGCCACGACCGCCCCGGCCGCCGTAATGGCCACCTTCCCGTCGGCTACCTGCGTGTTCGCGCCGTTCGCCATCGCGATTAAAGTTAGTCTCAGGACTCCGTTCGTCGGCCTTCTCATGCCCGCCTTCGAACGTGACCGCGCCCGACGCGTCAGGAGGAACTTCCCCGCCGCCCATCTTCGCGCGCTGCTCGCGTAGGATGGCCTTGCGCGAGAGCTTAATGCGATTGCCCTCCACCGCCAGCACTTTCACTAGGACTTGATCGCCTTCCTTCAGTTCGTCGCGAACATCGTTAATCCGATGCTCGGCGACTTCGCTGATGTGCAGTAGTCCGTCCGTCCCCGGTAGGATCTCGACAAAGGCGCCGAAATCGGCCAGCCTCGTGACCTTGCCGAGATAAGTCTTCCCCACCTCAGCCGTAGCTGTAATGTCGCCGATCATCTGCAGTGCCTTGGCGGCGGCCACCTGATCGCTCGACGAGACATTCACCTTGCCGCTGTCTTCCACGTCGATCTTAACGCCCGTCGCTTCGATGATCCCGCGGATCACCTTGCCACCCGGCCCGATGAGGTCGCGGATTTTGTCTGTGGGAATCTGCAGGGTATAGAAGCGAGGAGCAAATTCGCTGATCTTGGTGCGTGGCTCGGCAATTACCTCGGACATCTTGTCGAGGATGTGTAACCGTCCGTGACGCGCCTGCTCCAGAGCCTCGCGCATGATCTGCGCCGTGATGCCCATCACCTTGATGTCCATCTGCAGCGCGGTAATACCATCGCGGGTGCCAGCCACTTTGAAGTCCATGTCGCCGTAGTGGTCTTCGGCGCCAGCGATATCGGTGAGGATGGCGTAGTCGTCGCCTTCCTTCACCAGCCCCATGGCCACGCCCGCAACGGCAGCGGCCAGCGGAACGCCTGCATCCATCATGCTGAGCGAAGCACCACAAACTGTCGCCATCGAGGATGACCCATTTGATTCCAAAATGTCAGAGACCACCCGCATCGCGTATGGCCAGTCGGTTTCTGAAGGCAGCACCCACGAGAGCGCGCGCTCAGCCAGCGCGCCATGCCCGATCTCACGACGGCCTGCTCCGCGGAGGAACGCCACTTCACCGACCGAAAACGGCGGGAAGTTGTAGTGCAACATGAAGCGCTTTTTGGCTTCGCCTTCGAAGGCTTCCAGCCGCTGCATATCTTCTCCGGTGCCGAGGGTCGTCGTCACTAGCGCTTGCGTCTCGCCGCGCGTAAAAATCGCCGACCCGTGGGTACGCGGCAGCACGCCAACTTCGATCCAGATGTCACGAACCTGATCGAACTTGCGCCCATCCGGACGACGGCGTTGCATGATAACCTGCTCGCGGAAGAGCTGTTCGCGCAAGATGTCGAAATACTTGCCGGCCTTCGTACGGCCTTCTTCGTCCTCTTCAGGTATCGCTTCCTTGAACTCTTCCTTGAGCTGCTTAATGAGCGTATAGCTCTCGTTTTTCGGATGCTTTTCGGTGTTGACAGCATCCATCAGGCGCTCGCCAACCTTGGAGCGAGCCTCGCTGAGGTAGGCCTCATCAGTCGTGACCGGCTCGACGGCGCGCTTAGGCTTGCCGACTTTCGCTGCCAGGCCGCTGATGGCGGCGCAAATCTTCTTGATTTCCTGATGACCGAACTCAATGGCCTGAACAACAGTCTCTTCCGACACCTCGCGCGCACCGGATTCGATCATCACAATGCCTTCGGCGGTACCTACTACCATCAAATTGAGATTGCCGTCGCGCCGCTCGGCGTAGGTCGGATTGATGACGAAGTTTCCGTCCACCTGGCCGACGCGAACTGCCCCAATCGGGCCATGGAAGGGGATGTCGGAGACGCTCAGCGCCACCGAAGCGCCGTTGATGCCGGCGACGTCCGGATCGTTCTCTGTGTCCGCCGAAAGCACCATGGCGATGACCTGCGTCTCGCAGCGGAAGCCCTCGGGAAATAGCGGCCGGATGGGCCGGTCAATCTGGCGGCTGGTGAGGATTTCGCGCTCGCTGGGCCGCCCTTCCCGTTTGATGAATCCGCCAGGAATACGCCCGGCGGCATACGTGTACTCGCGGTAGTCAACCGTCAGCGGGAAAAAGTCTATGCCCTCGCGCGGCTCGGGATTGGCACACGCGGTGGCGAGAACGACATTGTCGCCAATGCGCACAATGCAGGAGCCGTGCGCCTGCTTCGCCAATTTTCCGGTTTCAAAGTGAATGGATTTGCCGCCGTGGAGTTGAACACTGATTTCTTGCTTATTGACGCCGTGCAATGTGGCAGTCATTTCTTCGTTCATTTTCTGAATTCCTTCCGTTTCGAACACCGCCGATACGCGCCCCTGCTCGTTCCCATCGTTCTTTCGTCATCGCCGGTCCTTGCGAGGACGTCAGTCCGAGTCGAGGGACTTGCAGTTCAGCAGCCCTCAAACTACCCAGACGATGGGAGATGCAGTGAAATACCTGTCTTCCGAGGAAGAAGCCCTGCGCCCAAAGGCCTGTACTGCCCGAAGTGCCCTTCCTGACCGCCGGTTGCGGCGGGCATGAGTCCAGGAGTGGCGTTACGCTCGAAGCGTGATAGTTCAGTGGCTGGCAAGCTTACTTGCGGATGCCCAGTTTCTGAATGACGGCTTTGTAGCGCTCGGTATCAGACTTTCGGAGGTAATCGAGCAAGCTGCGACGCTTGCTCACCATCATGAGAAGGCCGCGCCGGGAGGCATGGTCCTTCTTATGCGTCTTGAAATGTTCCGTCAATTCACCAATCCTCGTACTCAGGATCGCGATCTGGACCTCCGGCGAGCCGGTGTCGGTCGCGTGGGTACGGTGCTGGTCAATCAGGGCGGCTTTTTTCTCTCGGGCTAACACTAATCGGTTGCGCTCCTACTCTCTAATCGTTTGTTGTTACGTTTTCAAGGATAACATGTGCTTGCGAGAACGGCAAAAGCATAACGAGACAGCCCGTCCGTGATTTCCATTGACAGAAAGGGCCGGTAGCGATACTTTCTTGCGAAACCACTCAACCACAGATTTCGACTTGCATGCCTGAAGTTGACCACCAGAGGCGTTCGCGGTTCCTGTGACCGCAACTAGCGGCGTTAGGATCGCAGAGGAGACGGCATTGGTCATTTCGACTGCGTTACTGCAAGAGTCCGGGTTGGTAACCAAGGATTGGTCTGGCATCATCGAGTCCGCCTCCAAGAGCCCACTGGGCATCCTGGCACTGATGATTCTGGTACTGGGCAGCTTGGGATTTTATTTCTTTAAAGACGCCGACGCGAAAATCAAAGCGGTGATGTTTCTGGCCATGCTGGGCGGCGTCATTGGTTATGGCGTGGCGATCACCCGCGCCAACGGGGCCTCAGCCAAAGACGCTTCCTATCGCGTGCGTGTCATCGTGGTGGATAGCCACCAGACACCCGTAAGCGACGCCAAGGTCACGTCTTCTATCGGAGGCGAGCCCATGCGAGTCGAAGGCGGGTGGCTCTTTGTCGTAGCCAAGGACACCAAGCCGCTCGACGGTAAGGTGACCTTTTACGCCTCCAAGGACGCGGCCTTCCTGAAAGGCCAGGCCCCGCTTCAGTTGGGCGATGATCACAATCCCAGCGTCACCGTGCAGCTTGCGCAAGACCGTAACGCCAAGGTAATCGGGATTGTTGAAGACGAAAAACAATCGGCCGTTGCCGGCGCAACCGTAAGCGTCATCGGCTACGATGCGGAAGCCGTGGAGACCAAGGCCTCAGGCAGCTTCTCCTTGCCGGCGCATGCGGCTGACGGACAGCAGGTGCAGGTGCATGCCGAAAAGTCCGGCTACCACGCCGCCAACCAGTGGTGTCCGGCCGGAGACAGCCCGTGTTCCATTGAGTTGCGACACAACTAATCTGCACTCCTCATAAAGAGTTGATCGCAGAAAGGACCTCAATGCGCCTGGCCGGGAAGGTCAATCGTCGTCGGGCCGTACTGCTGCTGCTCTTCCTTCTTGTGACTTGCGCAGCAGGAGAAGAAGGCATTCTGGTGCTGCAGGTCGTCGATGCCAAGCATCACCCATTCGCCCATGTTCGAATCGCCCTCGCTGGTGAGGGTGGCTCACCGCAAGACTCCGATACGAACGGCAGGCTGAGGCTCAGGCTCGCGCCCAACACCAAGCCGTTCGCCTGGGCCACGCTGCTGCTGAAGGGCGGGCCATCGGGCATGGAACTGACCTTCATTCAGCCCTACGACGAACCGGCACGCGTCCGCGTTCCGCCGTTCGAGAACGACCAGGACAATTACGACGAAGTGGTTGTGGTAAGAGACGGTGACAAAGACACTTTAGAGCACGGCTCCGGCAGGTTGGCTATCGAGGGCGCCAGCACTGCCGCCCAGCGGTCAGCTCCAAAATCACAATACCGTCCCATCTTCGACGGGCCGCGCCTTTTGAATGTTGCCCTGCGTCTTGGCCCCCCCAGCATGAATGAAAACTGCGCCGCCAGCGAGTTCTCGCAAGTCGGCTTGTTGGCAGCCGCCAGGAAAGTTGGCCTCCCCGTGGCCGACATCAAGGCCGCCATTGCTTCCTGGGGCGGCAGCTCGCTGGCTTGGAAAACCATGATGATGACGGCGTCCATCGAGGCCGGTGGCACCGACCCGTTCCTCTTCGGTCATGCGACGGGCAACGACATTCTTTTCGGAGCGGGGAGCTCGAGCCTGCGCGGATGCAGCCTGCAACCTATGTTGGTGAAGTTCCGGGAAAGGGACCCGCAACTCTTTGTCAGCATTGTAGGCAAAGAGGATGACGAATGGCTCAGTAACGCCCTGCTCGCGTCCTGCGACGCTTCTTCCAGCATGCTTCGCGAGCGGATGCTGGAGGCTTCGGGGGCCTTGCGCCACTCCTGGCGCGAGAAGTTTCGGGTGCTTGGTTATGAGCCGACATTCCAGCACGTTCAGGTGGACGAAATCACACGCTCACTCCAGCAGGCACAGGCGCAGGCGACGGCCCTCGGTGTGACGTCGAACCAGGCAGTCGCGTACTTCGCCTATGTTGCCACTCAAGCCGGTGCCTCAATGATTCCCAGCCAGCAGCAGAGTTTCACGCAGGATGTCGCTGCCTTCAAACGCCAGATCGGGCGTGAACCGGATGAACAGGAAAAGTTGCTCCTCCTGGCCAATCGAATCGACGCACGGCTGAAAACCGTCTCGCCTCCTTTCACTCCGGTATTTCTTGCGAAGGCTGCCTTCCTCTCCGGCAGGGAAGGCACTGTTCTCGGACGTTCTTATGATCTCGATGAGTTCGGCTTAGGGCTGACTGACAGCCGTACTTGCGGGGAAATTCCTGTGCACGGTGACAAGCAGATTCTAGCGAAACTCGCACTGGGCTGGCCCTCCAGCCAGCCCAGTCAGCCAGCCCTGCAGCTGCCTGGGTATAAGGAGTGTCCTGGCGGATCGCAGCTCGACTCAACCGCTGACCAGCAACTCGTTGACCTCATCAACTACGAACGCACGCAGAGAAATATTCCGCCCTTGCAGCCTGACCCGCACCTGACCGAGGCTGCCCGCCAGCACTCGGTGCAGATGGCGCAGCATCAGACTCTCTCTCATCAGCTTCCGGGTGAGATACCCCTGGAGGAACGGTACGCCGCTCTGTCACTGCAATCAATCTTTAATGGGGAAACCCTTGTAACCAGCGATAGTGTGTCGTCCGCCAACCACCGCTTGATGAACGACCCTGGCCATAGCGCTATCATTCTCAATCCGAGTTTCAACTCTGTCGGTGTGGGTGTGCTGCGCTGCGGAGGTTCGCTCTATGTGACCGAAGATTTCGCTCAGTTCCAGCAGAACTACTCGAACGACGAGGCCGCGAGCGCAGTCGCGGATGCCCTGGCGGCATACGCCACCAGCCACAGTCTTCCCGCGCCACTGCGCCGGCCGCAGGCACAATTGCAATCGCTCGTCTGTAACCTGGCGCAAACCCATACCCTAGATGCTCCAGCACTGAAGGGCATTCCCGGCGTTGGTAACGTAGTGGCCTGGGCTACGGCGAATCTGAAGGAGCTTCCCAACAACGCGACTACCGTGGTTTCGCAGCCGTTGCCGGCGGGATATTCGCTGGCCGCCTGTCTTGCTCCCGGAGGGATCTACTGGATCGTGATGATCACGTATGATGTGAATGGCGCGAAGGTTTGCTCGCTGGGTGCCGAGACCAGTCGTTACTCTACCGTGTCGCCTTCTCCAACAGATACATATAGGAGCGATATATCTGTCCGGTGGCCCGGGTCATGCCGATTTCGCACGTGCGGCTGCTTGAGTAACACTCATCCGGCCGCGTAGCTTTTACTTCTGCGGCTTCAAGCCGAGTCGCCGACTGTGTGAGCTCAGGAAACAGAAATCCGCGATCGCCGGCAAAGGCGCAGCATCCGGCGTCGGCTGGAACAGTTACTTGCTCGCTGCAGGCGCTCGCAATGCCTTCCAGCTTTGGACCGAGCCCCATCTTCGTGACCGAGCACACGGGATGCAGCGCAACCGAATGCGACTTCGTCTTGATCGCCAACTTCGGCAGCAGCACGTCATGTGTGAATTCGATGGCGTCAAGGAACCTCATGCGGTCGAAGTGCTGCTGGTTCTCTTCGGTCAGGTAGCCGCGCGCGGTCCGAAAGCCGTAAGTGCACGGGCTGGTATCAATCACGATGGGCAGCTTCCCCTCCTCGGACCATCGCCAGCAACGCTCGACCGCAGCGTTAATTGCGATGGCGTGTGCGCGGCTAAG
>JBKQKT010000022.1:0-3447 GCA_052147365.1 Candidatus Korobacteraceae bacterium
GTATCGCTGCACACCCGCGAGAACGATTTCCAAGTGGCACAAGGCCAATCCGCAGAAGATGCGGCGCGCAAACTGGGGAGCGATGCGGAAATCGTCTTTGCTGATAACGACGCGGTGAATCAGAGCACGCAACTTCTGGAGGCAATCCAAAGCCCGGTAGAGTCTCGACCCGATGCGATTGTGGTGGAACCGGTTGGGAGCACGGCCATGCCGCAGGTGGCCCGGGCCGCCTGCGCCGCCGGAATAGGCTGGGCGGTCCTGAACAAGAGGCCGGATTACTTGTTGGACCTTCGCAGAACGGCAACCGCACCCATGTTTGCTGTCAGTTCCGATCACTTCGAGATTGGACGGATTCAAGGAAGACAATTCGCAGCGTTGGTGCCCGGAGGCGGTTCTGTTCTTTACATCAAAGGGCCTTCGCAGAGTCCCTCGGCGCGGGAGCGTGAGCTTGGGATGCTGGAGACGAAACCGTCCAACATTCAATTGGCGATGCTGAAGGCCGAGTGGACAGAGGAAAGTGCCGGGCGGTCAGTGCGGTCCTGGCTGAAACTGGCTACTTCACAAAGCGCGCCAATTAAGCTCGTCGGCGCGCAGGATGACTCGATGGCCATGGGCGCTCGCAAAGCTTTTCAGGAGATCACCAACGAAGCAGAGCGTTCGCGATGGCTGAGCTTGCCATTCACCGGATGTGATGGTCAGCAGGCGACGGGTCAAGTCTGGGTACGCGAAAAATTGCTCGCGGCGACGATCCACATTCCGCCGCTTGCGGGACAGGCGATGGAGATTCTCGCAAAGGCAATTCAGGACGGAACCCAACCGCCTGAACATTTCTTGACTACGTCATTCTCCATTCCTCCCCTCGAATCATTGGCTCTGAGAATTCGCGAAGGTAAGGAACACCGTTGGGAGTAACGAATGGTCGGCAAACCGGACAAATGGGTACCAGGACCCACTTGGACGATTAGCGCGATTACCAGGACGGCGGCGGATAAGGCGCAACTTATCGACCTGAAGCTAGACTTGCGCGAAACGGATAGGCTGCGCTACGTCAAAAGTTGCTAAGACAGTGATCCCGCAAGAAGAAAGCGCACGTTGCGCCGCCGATGCGGCAAAGGGGCCCAGGAGCCAATTATCCGGTTGGTCGAGTACGGACTCACAAAAAGTACGTTTTCCCCCGAGTCGAAACCTCGCCAGCCGGGTTAATATCGGCTAGAACACCATCCAACAGTGACAAGGAGCTCCTCCCATGGGTTGCCTTCGTTTCTTGTTTGTCTGCTGCGCAGTTCTCGGCCTGAGCGCGCTTGTGCTCAATCTTGGCGCTTGCGGCGGTGGCGCGCCGTCAACCCCGGTTGGCCCAGCGCCGAGCTACACGCTGACTGCCGCTGCGTTGAACCCAGGTTCCGTCACTGCCGGATACGCATCCACTTCCACCATCACGGTGACTCCCGCAAATGGTTATACGGGCAGCGTCAGCCTTTCCTGCAGCATGATCAGCGGCGGCACCCCGGCTCCCAGTTGCTCCTTCAGCACGTCTCCAGTGATGATCACCAGCGCCACTCCAGGCACTTCTACGCTGACAGTCACTACTTCGAGCAGCACGCCCGGTGGCAACTACACCATCACCGTCGCCGGAAGCGACGCCAAGAGTTTGGCTCCCAGCAACGGCGCTCAGACGCTGAGCCTGACAACGGCGGCCGTGATCCAGCACATTGTCATCATCTTTCAGGAGAACCGCACCCCTGACAATCTTTTCCAGGATCCCGTGCTGATCAAGAACGGCGCGGACATTGCGCAGAGCGGCGTGAACTCGGCGGGCCAGACCATCACCCTGAGCCCTATTGACCTGGGCACAGCCGGCTCCAACCCTCAAAATTATGACCTGAGCCACGCCCATTCCGCCTTCGTTTCCATGTATGACGGCGGCAAAATGGACGGGGCGGACCTGATCCCATGCAGTCCCGCCGCCAATTGTCCTCCCGATGCACATCCCAACCCGCAATTCATGTACGTCAATCCATCCGACGTTCAGCCCTACTTCGCTTTGGCCGAGCAATACACCTTCGGCGATCGCATGTTTCAGACCAACCAGGGCCCCAGCTTTCCCGCGCACCAATTCATTCTTGCTGGTACTTCGGCGCCCACTGCTACCAGCGATCTTTTCGCCTCCGAGAACATGAGCGGTGGAAGCATCGCGGGCTGCATTGCCACGGCCGGGACGACGGTAGAGCTAATCAACCCGTTGGGCGTTGAGTCATCCTCGCAGTACCCCTGCTTCGAACACGCAACCTTGACCGACCTCCTGGATGCCAAGGGCGTGTCCTGGCGCTACTACGCGCCCTCTGCCGGTTCCATCTGGACCGCGCCCGACGCCATTGAGCACATCTGCGAGGAACAGACCATCAGCGGCACGCTCACGTGCACCGGCCCGGATTGGACCAACAATGTGATCATCCCGCAATCGCAGGTCTTGCAGGACATCGCCAACAGCCAGCTTGCGCAAGTGAGCTGGGTCATTCCCGACGGCGCCCAGTCCGATCACGCCGAGAGCAACAACGGCAGCGGACCCTCCTGGGTAGCCGCCATTGTCAACGAAATTGGCAATAGCCAGTATTGGGCAAACACCGCCATCATCATTACTTGGGACGATTGGGGAGGCTGGTACGATCATGTCGCGCCCAAGGTCATCAACGACGGCGTCAGCTGGGGATCGGGATATGTCTACGGCTTCCGCGTTCCCCTTGTGGTTGTTTCACCCTACGCCAAAGCCGCTTACATTTCTCACACCACGCATGACTTCGGCAGCATCCTCAAATTCATCGAGAGCACTTTCAACCTGCCTTCGCTCGGCTACGCCGACACTACGGCCGACAACCTTTCCGATTGTTTCAACCTCACCCAGACGCCCATCACCTTCCAGAAAATTCCCGCAGTCCTCGATGCCGCCCAGTTCATCAACGACAAGAGTCCGCCCACCGACCCCGACGATGATTAGTGTCCGTGCATGCTCGATTCCGCGTGGGAATCCACTGGCGATGCGAGTGATTCCTGGGAATTGTGTTTGACTTCAGCAGAAATGGGAGTGAGTTGAGAGGGAGCTTTAGGTACGGATTCTGAGGTTTTCGGTTCACCCGAACTAGCGCTAGGATGCGCAGAAAGAAGGGTGAACCATGGAAGAGGAACTGAAGAAGCCGCAGGCGCAGGACGAAGAGCAAGCGGAGTACGGGAGTGAGGAGCGAGAAGCAGCCCTGCCCTCGGGCAGGGCTGGCGGGCGCCGGGGAGAGACGGCGCGGCACCAGGGTGTTTGAACAGGCAGCGGCACAAACGGTGGTGTTGCACTAAGTCTTTTGATTCGCTAAGTTTGTATTGCCGTTGCCCGGGTGGCGGAATGGCAGACGCTGAGGACTTAAAATCCTCCGGGGATTTTTCCTCATGTGGGTTCGACTCCCA